>LJUQ01000115.1 GCA_001304505.1 Bacteroides sp. SM23_62_1 | reverse complement strand
CTTTCCATCATGAAAGTCCATTTTTATCTTGACCGGCGCAAAGGAAAGGCGGAGCGGTTACCTATTTTTATGCATTTCTGGTATAAAGGAAAACTGCTCAGGGTCTTTACCGGGGAGCATTGTGATCCTGATGACTGGGACCAGGTGAAGGAGAGGATTTTGCAGTCAAAGAGTGGTGCAACTGAAATAAACCGGCTGCTGCAATCAATGTCCGACGAAGTGCTGATAATTGTCAGGCGAACAAGAACAGGCAGAAGGCTTGTTGATGTTGATTATATCAGGGCTCATCTTTCATTTATAAAAGGTGCAGAAAAAGATTTTTTTAGTGTATACGATGAATTTCTGCTTCATGAATCGGCAGTTAAAGAATGGAATATTGGGTTGATCAGACGGTTAAATATTTTACGAATGCACCTGAAATTGATTGATAAACAGAAGAAAATAAGTTTTTATGAGATGGATGCCCACTTCTATGAAAGGTTCATTGAATATCATCTCGGGCAGGGATTTCAACTGGGTTATGCTGCAAGGAATCTCGAGCTGTTACGATGGTTCATGAACTGGGCGACCATGAATGGTTATAATCTGAACCTGGCATATAAAAACTTCAGGCTACCAAAAGTGAAACCTGAAGATACTGATATAAAATATCTTACCGCTGATGAACTGATCAGGTTAATCAAGTTCCAACCGGATGATCTGGTAATGGAATCCGTGAAGGATATTTTCTGTTTTGGTTGTCTGACCGGATTGCGCTATCATGATATGATCCGGCTGGGAGAAGAGAATGTAAAGAATAGGAGGCTGATATATACCAGGCCTTCGTCAGAAATAAAACTGGATATTCCTCTGGTGGATATAGCTGTGAAAATAATAAATAAGTACCGTCTCGGCGCCAATGGCCGGATATTCCCGAATTATTCAATCCAGCGTTTTAACCAGTCTTTGAAGGCTCTGGGCAGACTTGCAGGATTGAATAACCCGGTGAATATAACGAAAAGTCGACGACCGAAATCAAAAAAACAAACACGTCCCAAATGGGAGCTGCTGAGCTCAAAGTTAGCCAGGCAGACATTTTTGAAACTTGGGGTTGAAAAGGGGATTGGTTTGGAAGTAATGTGTGAGGTGACCGGCAATTTACCCGGAACAATAAGAGGTTATTATCACATAGAAAGTGACAGGAGAAAGGAAGAGATGCAGAAGATGAATATATCATTAGAATAGAAGAACAAACAATATAAACCAAATTTTATCAGTATGCAAACAGAAGACAACATCCTTGAATTTCACTCCCGGATTTCCCATAAGATATACCAGACTCTCGATGAAATATCGGATGGGATGGATAGCGGTAATATCACAACAAGGGTGGCCAAGAAAATTATCAGGAAAGTCAAGACCTTTAACTACAGCCGGGAACAATTAATGGAGAAACACAGAACCGGACAAATCTCGCTGAAGGGTATGAAAATTGCAGAGGGAAAAGCAGGCCAGCAATGTATCCATGAAATTAACAAAATAATGGCTGAAGTCTGTGTCTGACCGATTGAACAAAACATTTTTCCTATCTTTGCAGGTGCCAAGGACCCGTAGCTTAATTGGATAGAGCACCTGACTACGGATCAGGAGGTTGGGGGTTCGAGTCCCTTCGGGTTCACCAATCCCGATAGCTTGTCGGCTGTTGGGCTTTGCGAAAACGTTAACTGCCAACCATGAAATCAAAAAAAATACCCTCCGGTATATTATCATCAATATTTTTCCTGTGCAGCTTGTTTCTTTATTCATGCGAACCAAAGTATTGTGCCTGGTGCTATGAGCAGGGTACAATCCATGTTGGCAGAGAAATGGAAATATGTGTTGACTATGAAGAGGATCTATGGATATTAATCGAACAGGCTGAAGCAATGGGTTATGAATGCGAATTAAAAGATTCGGATGATTAAAACATGCTTAAAATATGCAAACAGGATACTGATTAATATGCTAATGCAGTAATTAAAAATATCGATACACAAAATATTGGGATGTTAATCCTGCGACTGCCTTGCATAAAATCAATACTTATTTATTCCTATATGTTTATGACAAATTGACATTTCGCAGACACTATACCTGTCATAATGGCAGTAAACGGGATTCATTTGTTTAATATTCTTCAAGTGTTTTATGTTATCCTTCTAAAGTAATTTAAAGATTTTCAATAAATTACCTCAATACGTATCGCATTCCTGATTTTCACTGGCATTTATTTTGATTACCCACTCGTGATAGTTTTATGTCTAACTTAAAAATGGAGGGTAAAGCCATGACACTTATGAGAAAATCTAACAGTTATTATCCATCGTTCCCTTCATTACTAGACAGATTTTTTGATGGGGATTGGATGGATTGGTCAAACTTTAATTTCTCAAGTACAAATACCAGCCTGCCGGCTGTAAATGTAAAAGAAAATGACAATGAGTACCTGATTCAGGTTGCTGCACCTGGAATGAGCAAGGATGATTTCAGGATTGATTATGACAATGGCCGTTTGACAATTTCTTCGGCGCTTAAAGAAGAAAAGAAAGAGGAAGATGAAAAATATACCAGGAGGGAATTCAGCTATCAGTCTTTTCAGCGATCCTTCACAGTTCCTGAGAACCTTGTTGATGGGGAGAAGATTCATGCGAAATATACCGATGGGATTCTTCATCTGACACTTCCAAAACGTGAAGAAGTTAAACCAAAACCGGTTAAGCAGATTAAGATTTCATAAAACAAGGATTGTTATATATCTGATTCCGCAATCTTATTAAACTTGAAAGTGGCAGTACCAGTGGCAGTGAAATGATGATCCATTTCTACGGCCAGATCTGGTAACTGCCACTTTTTTTTAATTGCCAGGCAGCCAAATGAACAAATTATGCATCTGTTTATATAAAAAATTCATGATGGATTGGTCCAAAATTTGCATTCAAACTGGGTTGGAGCATAGAGCATGATTTGAGCCTAAAAATAAATTGCAGTTAGCTTCAGCTGACGGAAGGAAGAAAAGGTGTATGGTGCAGGTTGTGGAGGGTAAATGAGTCAAATTCGAATGCCTCCGTGTTCGCATAGCAGTCAAGGTGTTATAACGGATCGATATGTCAATTGTAGAACCGTAGAAAAAGATCAAAAGATGGTCAGAGTCGGGAACATATCAAAACAGTTAAAATTATTGATTTGGTCAGCTGGTATCATTATTCTTTTCATACCATTTGAGTTGACAGCCCAATACTTCGGTCAGAATAAGCCTGCATATATGAATTTTCAATACAATGTGTACCAGACACCTCATTTTGAAATATATAATTATGTAGAAAACGATTCTCTTCGCCTGAATCTAGCAAGATCGGCCGAAGAATGGTATCAACTGCACCACGGTGTTTTACGAGATACTTTTGAACTGCGGAATCCAATGATTATATACAATAATCATGCTGATTTCCAGCAGACCAGGGCCATCAATAGCCTTATCGGGATTGGTACCGGTGGGGTAACGGAAGCTTTAAAAAACCGCGTTATTTTCCCTGTAGCATTCACGAATGCCCAGACAGATCATGTGCTGGGGCATGAAATGGTTCATGCTTTTCAGTATCATATGCTCATTCATGGGGATTCCTCCTCCCTGAATTCGATTCAGAATCTTCCCCTCTGGATGGTTGAAGGTATGGCGGAGTATTTATCAATCGGGAGTGTTGATCCAAATACCTCGATGTGGATGAGAGATGCCCTTATCAGCAAAGATTTTCCAACCCTAAAAGATATGACCAGGGAGTCAAAATATTTTCCATACCGGTATGGTCATGCATTCTGGGCCATGGTTGGAAAATCATTTGGTGACTCACTCATTGTTCCCCTTTTCATGAAAACCGCACAGCTGGGATATGAAAAGGCAATTCAATCTGTTTTAGGTTTTGGTGCCGAAAATCTTTCAGGAATGTGGAAAAGTGCATTAGAACTGCACTATAAAGACTACATGAAGGATACAATAGATTATCCTGTTGGTAATAAATTAATTTCAGTTGAAAATGCCGGCAGGATCAATGTCTCTCCTTCGATCAGCCCGGATGGGAGATATATTGCCTTTCTGTCTGAAAAAGACTTTTTTACACTTGACCTGTATCTTGCTGAGGTGGAAACAGGAAAGATTATAAAGAAGCTTTCCAGTACAACGAAAAATGATGAGATTGATGATTTTAATTTTATTGAATCCGCCGGAACATGGTCACCGGACGGTAAAAAATTTGCCTTTGTGATTATCAGTGAAGGAATTAATAAACTAGCAATACTGGACGTAAAAAAGGCAAAAATAATTGAAGAGATTAAAATACCGGATATTCCCTCATTCATCAACCCATCATGGTCACCCGACGGCAGGTTCATTGTTTTATCAGGCCTTGTGCAGGGACAAACTGACCTTTACCTCTATGAAGTAAAAACAGGAAAAGTTGAACAACTGACAGACGATTGGCTTGCAAACATTCACCCTTCGTGGTCGTCAGACGGGAAATCGATCGTTTTTGCTTCAGAAAAAGTAGTTTATTCCGGAAACAGCAAAAAATATTGTTTCGACCTTGCCATTCTTGATCCTGAGACAAAAGGGATAAGGTATGTTGATATCTTTCCTGGAGCAATGAACTTAAATCCTGTTTTCTCACCGGATAACCGGTCTATATATTTTCTTTCAGATAAAGACGGATGCCGGAACCTTTATCGCTATGATACTGGATCAGGTAAAATTTGCCGGCTAACAGATTATATTACCGGGATCAGCGGGATCACTGCCTATTCACCGGCAATTGATATTGCCAGGAATACTGGGCAACTGGTCTATACTTATTATGGTAAAAATAGTTATCAGATCTTTTCCTCGGATGTATCAGATTTTATTGAATCAGAAACGGATCCTTCAAAAACACATCAGGAAGCCGGTATTTTACCACCCATCAGGCATCTGTCGGAAAACCTGGTGGATTCATCTCTTTATAACAGACCTTTCATGGTTGAATTACCGGTCGATACATTTCGAAAAATAACTTACAGGCCTAAATTTAAATTGGATTATATATCTAATGTTCAGGCAGGTGTTTCAGCAAGCCGGTATGGAACAGGTATGGCTGGCGCTGTAAATATGATCTTCAGTGATATTGTGGGAAACAATCAACTGTATGCCGCCCTGGCAATGAATGGAGAGGTATTTGATGTTGGCGCCCAGATAGCATATATCAACCAGAGAAGAAATCTTAACTGGGGTGCGGTTGTCTCTCATATTCCTTACCTGTCGGGACGATATGGCTATATGGATGATTCTCTGAACTACTATGGCGAGAGGATACCGGTGAATGATTATTTTATTGATCTGATGCGGATGTTTAAAGATGAAATTTCAGTCTTTTCATTTTACCCGTTTTCGAGAACCAGGAGGCTGGAAGCTGGAGCATCGGTGGGTTGGTACTATTTCCGGATTGACCGTTACCATAATTATTATATTGATAACATATATAAGATTGCCGAAAAGAAGGAGAAAATTGATGCACCCGGTGGATTTGCGCTACAGCAGGTAGACCTGGCTTATGTCGAGGATAATTCTTTCTATGGCATGACCGCACCGATGCAGGGACATCGTGCAAGATTTCAGGTTGAAAAATATTTTGGGGAATTAAGTTTTTACTCGGCCCTTATTGATTACAGGAAATATTTTTTCCATAAACCGGTGAATCTTTCCTTCAGACTATATCATTACGGAAGGTATGGTAATAGTTCGGAAAGTCAACTGATGGCCCCACTGTATCTGGGTTATCCCTGGCTGGTAAGAGGATATGAAAGCAGGTCTTTTTACAGGGAAAACACCCTGGATAACAATTCACTTACTATAGACCAGCTTACAGGGTCAAAGATGATTGTCAGCAATATTGAACTAAGAGTACCGTTTTCAGGTCCCGAACGATATGCCCTGATAACGTCAAAGTGGTTTTATGCTGACCTGAATTTCTTTATTGACGGCGGACTGGCATGGAGTTCATCCATGAAACCAGCTTTTAAATGGCAACCTGATTCCAATGATGAAACAATACCTGTATTCAGTCTGGGAACAGGTTTCAGAATTAATTTCTTTGGCTATGTTGTGATCGAACCATTTTATGCCATTCCGCTCCAAAATGGAGGATGGAGTAATGGCTCATTCGGCTTGAATTTCTTACCAGGCTGGTAATAATATATCCCGTGTTGAGAAACAATCAACTGCACATCCGTCAGCTTCTCAAAACAATCTGTCTAAGAAGATCCTTAAAAATGATATAGTGAAAGGGAAGAAAGTTATACCAGTATATCCTTCCCGAAATCCCTCTCGGCTGGAAATATGCATTTACAGAAATCTTGTTCATATTGTTCTCTTCCCCTATACGGAATTCAAGCCATGCTCTTCCAGGTAGCTTCATCTCAGCCCGTAACAGAAGCCTATTATCCGGGACCAGGTCTTCAACTCTCCAGAAATCAATCACATCATTTATTCTGAGTGATGATGCACTTCTTCTTCCCCTGGATGTGCCGACACCCAGAATGATTCTGTCAATCAAACCACGCAGTCTCCACATCCAGTTGTTATGAAACCACCCTTCCTTACCGCCAATTTTACAGATAGATTTAAAAAGAGTATTTTTTGGTTTTTCTGACAAGATTGAATAGGAACTGATATACCTGGGAGGTGCATTAAGCTCAGATAATTTCAGAGCCAGTTCATGTGCAGGAGGATAAGAATCTGACCACCTTGTGTATATCTTATCATGATCCTCCCGTGATAAAGCTCTCAATAAAGCAACTTTATAATGTATTGTAAGAAAATTCAGATGTTTCTTTATTTCAATGTTTTCGCAAATCACTTCGTTCTTAACTCCTTCCATCAGGCAGCTGATAACCGGTTCCGGGACAGGTGTGAGTAAGCTGGCTATATAACTGAAAACCTTTATATTATTGATTGGGGAACGAATAAATATTCTACGTTTTCTTAAGATTTTAGCAAATACCCGGATCATATCTTCATAGCTGATGATATCGTCACCTCCTATATCATATGATTTGCCAATGGTTTCATCTATCTCCAATACGCCGACAAGATATTTTATCACATCCCTGATACTGATAGGCTGACAGAGTGTTTTAGCCCAGGATGGCAGAAAAAATACCGGGGAATTTCTTGCGAGATGTTCTATGATTTCATAGGAGGCACTTCCGGATCCTATGATGATGGCCGCCCGAAGAATGGTAACCGGAATTTTACTCAGGGATAAAATTTCCGCAACGTTAATCCTGCTCTTAAGATGGTTTGAAAGACCTTTATGATATTTACCCAGTGCCCCAAGATAAATGATCCTTTTGACTTTTTTTTCTTCGGCTACAAACCTGAAATTGGTGACCGCCTGTATATCAGCAATTTCAAATTCCTTCTTTCCAAGGAGCATGGAATGAATAAGATAGTATGCAACACTCACACCATCCAGTGCTTTCTTTAGTTCTCCAACATTTAAAGCATCGGCTGCCACGACCTCTGCATCAGGCCACCTTTCTTTGTAATCAGGCGAATAGCTCCTGACCATGATACGAACCCTGTATCCTCTTGCAACCAACTCGGGGACCAGCCTTCCTCCTATGTAACCGGTAGCACCGGTTACCAGGATCAAACCAATGTCCTGCCTGGGCTTTGTGGGCAGATTCTGGCAAAATAATTCCTCACTGTACCAATCCATATTATGAACGGTTCTCAGTATTATATTCTAAGCGATCTGGTAAATGATGCAAATGCTTACTCCATAACATAAGATGGAACTTACATGTTTCCAATTACCTGGTATTGAAATTGATAATCAATCCTTCACAGTCCATCATATATCAGATAAATATATTATTATATATATATATCAATACAACGATAAAAAAGATTTTTGTAATTATCAAATTTGATAGGCCTAAAAATCCTGTAACAGCTATAATATAAGGATTGTTTGATAGGCCAGTAAAAGATAAGGAAAGAATTGAATATTCACTATTCTCAAATATCATACCAGAAATTTGTCTTCCATACATTCAAAACCGGAAGTTAAAGATATATATATACTGTATTTTTTTAATTAAACTATTTTCATAAATTTCTGCCGGTTCTGAATATTATTTGGGTTATCAAACAACAAGACAGGTTAATTTAGAATTAAAAGTATACCTAACAGGATTGGATATTAATTTACAGGTCAGTAAGAAATAACAATTAACCCAAGTTACCAGTTGCAGGTTGCCTGCCTGTTTCAGTTGGGCAAGCAGTTTAAAGGCTATTATATTTCAATGTCTTGATAATGAGTATTAATTATCTAAGTTATCAATAAACACTGATTTCCAGATGATATAAATGTGCCAAAGAGCTTATATGCCAGCAAGCAGGATTAATTAACTGATTCATAAACTAAAAACGAGAGCCATGGATGAAAAAAAGATTCTGATCATTGATGATGATGTGGATATTACCAGATCATTTCAGGCTGCTCTGAAGGATCACTATGATGTTGATACAGCAAATGACACAACTTCAGGGATGGCAAAACTGAAGAGCTGGAAGCCCGATTTATTAATACTTGATGTAATGATGGAGACCACACTGGAAGGCCACAGGTTTGCACATAATCTGAGAAAAGAGGTTGAGTTTGCTGATATGCCGGTTCTGGTAATAACAGGAATGAGTGATGCAATTGGTGTTAATATCAGAGAAGCATTCACAGATAGTGAAGAATTGCAAAATCTTTATTTCCTTGATAAACCTGTCGATCCTGAAGAACTTTTAACGAGAGTAAAGAAAATAATCTAGTCAACAAACCGGTGGAGCCGAGAAAAATTAAACTGGTACAATTTGCTTATTGGTTGATCAGGTTAAGATGGTTAGGTGTACTTGGGATTGTCCTTGTCACATTTTTTTCAAGCAGGATCCTGGATATTTCCGTAGAAGAGACCAGTCTGTACGTGATATCGGCCGGATTTTTATTGTTGAATGTTTTTCACTTTATTTTATTGCGCAGGATCGTTGCACGTAATACTGAATACCTCCTCAGGAGGGTCAAAAAGCTCATCAACTTCCAGATATCTTCTGATTTATTTGTCCTTACCCTTATGCTACATTTTTCAGGGGGTATTGAGAATCCATTTATTATCTATTATATTTTTCATATGATCATGGCGAGCATTATTCTTTCGCCAAAGGAAAGTTTTCTGCAGGTAACCTTTGCCCTCATACTTATTGGATTACTTACTATTTCTGAATATTCCGGGATTATACCCCACTATCCACTGGAAGGATTTGTTACTCATAACCTGTATACAACTGAGATCTATCTTATTGGTACAGGAATTATTTTTATAACAACCTCTTATCTTGTAGTGTACATCACTAACTCCATCGCTGTTCAGTCGAGAAAACATGAGGAGGCTTATATTCAGGCAAATCGCGAACTCGAAAAAAAGGATAACATCAAGAATGAATATGTGCTCAGGATTACACATGATATCAAAGGTCATCTTGCTGCCATTCAGAGCTGCCTGGGAGTAGCAAATAAAAAAATAAAAGATTTCCCTGCCGGAGATTGTCCGGAATTTGTTGAACGGGCATATAAGAGAACCAATATCCTTGTCCGTTTCATCAAGGATCTCTTATATATTACCAAGATGAAACTCCATGATCAGTTTGAAAAATCTGGTTTCTCTATCAGGGAATCTGTTAAAAGGATTGTTGAAGATCTTAAATCCTATGCAGAGCAAAAATCAATTGAGATAAAAATCAACATCGATGATTCTGTTGATCAAATATGTGGGTTCCAGGTTTCAATTGAGGAATTGATTTCCAATCTGTTAACAAACGCTATTCATTATTCTGAAAGGAACGGGAAGGTTCTGTTTAATGTGGGACCTCTTGACAATAAAGTTTTATTTGAAGTTATTGATGAAGGTATTGGTATACCGGTGGATGAGCAGGATTTAATATTTGATGAATTCTACAGGGCAAGTAATATAAGGGAAAAAGATTTAGATGGGACAGGACTTGGTTTATCAATCTCGAAAAAAATAGTGGAAAATCATGGGGGTGAGATATGGGTTGAGAGCCAGGTGGGTTCCGGAACCAAATTCAGTTTTACTATCCCCGGATGTCTGTCATTACAGAATAAAACCTGATTTATAGGATCGGCGGATAGCAGACCTGGCTCTAAGCTGGAATAAAGGTTTCAGGGATCTGGATTGATACAAGTACTTAAACATAATTTAAAATCATTATGAAACTTCCAAAATCTTATTATAACTGGACTTCCATCATTGGCACTGTCATTGCAGGGATGAGCCTGCTCCTGATCATCTTCCTGTTTATACTATCTATTTTTTTTGAGATCGGTAGTTCATACCTGGGGTTGTTTATATACATTGTCTTACCTGCTTTCTTGATCATCGGACTAATAATGATACCAGCAGGGATGATTTCCCGGCACAGGAAAATAAAGAAAGAGGAGGAGGTTAAAAAACCACGTTGGCCTGAAATAAATCTTAATTTGAAACAACACAGAAATGCTTTTGGGATTTTTATTGTAACTACCGTGATCTTTCTTTTTCTCACGTCAATTGGCAGTTATGAAGCATTTCATTATACTGAATCAGTTGATTTTTGTGGGAAGATCTGTCATAATGTAATGCATCCTGAATATACTACTTACCAGAATTCGCCACATGCACGGGTAGCCTGTGTTGATTGTCATGTTGGTTCAGGCGCAGACTGGTATGTACGTTCCAAATTATCGGGTCTTTACCAGGTATATTCTGTTATTTTTAAAAAGTATCCGAAACCCATACCCACCCCGATTACCGATCTTCGTCCTGCAAGGGAAACCTGTGAAAGATGCCACTGGCCGGAAAAATTTTATGCTCATCTGTTAAGAACTGAAAAACACTACCTGGCTGATGAGAATAATACGGAATGGGATATCTATCTGAATATGAAGATTGGCGCAAGGTACAGTGCGCTGGGACTGGAGGAGGGAATTCACTGGCACATTAATCCTGATGTGCGGATTGAATATATTGCTGAATCTGCTGACAGGCTTTTTATTCCATGGGTAAGGTATACCAACGTTAGGACCGGTGATGTTATTACTTATCTGGATGAAGAAAATATGCCGGATTCGTCATTGTTGCTTGATGAAAATATCAGGCTGATGGACTGCATGGACTGTCATAATCGCCCATCCCACGAATTTTATTCCCCTCCGTTTTTTGTTGATAACGCTCTTACTGCCGGCAGGATACCGGATGAACTTCCGGATATCAAACATGTTTCCATGGAGGTTCTCAATATATTATATCCCGACACAGATACGGCAATGATTGGCATTGCCAGTAGTATCGATGAATATTACAGGATCCTGCATCCGGAAGTATATGCCCAGCATTATGATCTGATTGAGAAGGCAATTACTGGTGTTCAGGAAGAATTTAAGAAGAACATGTTTCCGGAAATGAAAGCCCGGTGGGATGCATATCCGAATCATCTCGGGCATATAAAATCAACCGGGTGTTACAGATGTCATGATAATAAACACAAAACAGATGAGGGGAAGATAATATCAAAAAACTGTACACTGTGCCATACAATAATTGCCCAAGGTAATCCCGATCAGCTGGTTAATGTATCTGTGAATGATACGCTTGAATTTATTCATCCGATTGATATCGGGGATGCATGGAAAGAATTTAATTGCGCAGAGTGTCATTTTTATCTTTACCCATAAAGGTGTTAACCTTTCAGTGATATCTCCTTCAACTGGTCCATATCGAGGATACATACCTCCTTGCCTTTTAGGGAGATAATACGATCCCTTTCGAAATCTTTCAGAATACGGATGGCACTATCTTTCGACATAGCAGTAAAATCGGCAATATCCTGCCTGCTGATAGGTGTCTGAAAGCAGGTTTGATGATAAACCTCATTGGCAAGATATAATAGTCCGTCTGCAATTCTTCCGGGCATTTGCTTCTGCGTCAGGCTAACCAGTCTTTTGTATGTATATATCGATTTTTGATTGAGGTTGCTGATGAATGCTTCAGCAAACTGGCAATTCATTCTCAGCACTTTCTTAAAGTTTTGTACATCAATGAAGCAGACCTTTGATGCCTCAATGGCTGCAACAGTATAGTGGTGTTTGTTATCCGTATGAATTCCCGGTCCGCCAAGAATTTTCCATGGTTTGATAAAATTCAGGATAAGATTCCTGTTATTATAGCTTTCAATATAAATCTTCGCAAAACCTGTTACAATGGATATTACATGTGAGGAAGTTGTACCCTGTTTAAGGATAATTTCTCCGGGCCTGAAATTTACTGTATACCTGTCTTCATTTATTATTCGGAGCTCCTCCGGTTTTAAAAGCATGAACATGGGAGCCTTTTCAGAGCACTCTGCACAATTTTTACATTCAAACTGTTGCTTCATATACTTTAGGGCCAGAATCCGAAGTGCAAAGAAAAAAAAATTATGACAAATATCGGTGAATTTACAGATATAAAACTAATTATAACCGTAAAATCTCGTTTGACAAAAATTATTCTTGTTGTTTGAATTGCATTACTTTAGCACTTGACTTTTTAACTGCTGTTATAAATATAAATAATACATTTTCAGATATTTAAATTGACTTTTGCATGAAAAAATGTTTTTTTCTGTCCATTCTCCTGGTTATTATTCTGACAGGGTCTTGTGAAAAAGTTACGCTTGAACCGGATACGGATATTCCCGATAATATCAGCTATTCACTGGATATACAACCCATATTTGATGCCAATTGCACCAAGTGTCATGGTGGTTCAAGATCACCTGATCTGAGGGCTGATTATAGTTATGATGCATTGACCAAGAACGGCTATATTGATACAGCTGAGCCGGATAAGAGCTTTCTTTATACCACCCTTAACGGATCGCATGATTCAAGGGCAAATGCAAAAGAAAAACTAGTTATTCTTGGCTGGATACAGCAGGGAGCGAAGAATAATTAAATACAGTATGAAAAATTATTATCAAGTCACATTTTTAAGTAAATAGCAAGGTAGTATCCACGTGTACAATATTGAATGTGAATATTTCAAAATTAGCAGGTAACCATACCAGAAGTTATGTTGATAAAACAGAATAAAAAGTTATAAGTTGAACCCGATACAAAGTCGGAAAAATAAAACATAGATGAGAATTTATAAAATCATTACTCTTGGTACATTTTTACTGGTACCGTTATTTGTTTCAGGGCAGGAGGAAGAGGGAGATCAGCCTATACGTCCGCCATTTGAGACTATTACTTTAATAGAAAACCAGACAACGGTTAATCTTTTCAAAGGATCACTGAATTTTGAAATTTCACACCGATTTTCAAAAATTCAGGAAATTGGGGATCTGTTTGGTATATATGGAAGTGCGAATACACGTCTGGCAATGGACTATGGTATTACGGACCGGATCATGGTGGGAATAGGAACAACGCGGGATTATAAACTGCAGGATCTTGAATGGAAAGTAGGCATTCTTCAGCAAACCAGGTCGGGCAGAATTCCTGTTTCACTCAGCTATTACGGAAACACCGTGTTAGATGCACGG
>LJUQ01000114.1 GCA_001304505.1 Bacteroides sp. SM23_62_1 | reverse complement strand
CAGCATGCAATGGTTATCTGTCCCACCGGAAATCACGTGATATCCCAGGTCGATAAAAGCGTCTGCCATAACAGATGCATTTTTCTTCACCTGCACCATGTAGTCCCTGAATGAATCTGCAAGGGCTTCACCGAATGCAACAGCTTTTGCAGCAATAACATGTTCAAGTGGCCCACCCTGTGTTCCCGGGAATAAAGCAGAATCCATGACCTGTGTCATCATTTTTACTTTACCTTTCGGGGTTGTTAATCCCCATGGGTTCTCAAAGTCCTCTCCCATCAGGATCATCCCACCTCTGGGGCCACGTAAGGTCTTATGGGTGGTTGTTGTAACGATATGACAATAAGGAAAAGGTCGGTCCAGAATATCTTTGGCGATCAGCCCTGCAGGATGGGCAATATCAGCCATTAATAATGCGCCCACACGGTCCGCTATCTGACGCATCCTCGGATAGTCCCAGTCACGTGAATACGCTGAAGCACCCGCTATAATCATCCTGGGCTTCTCCTGAAGAGCAAGATTTTCCATCATGTCATAATCAACACGCCCGGTATCAGGATGAACACCATATGCCACAGGACGATATAATATTCCAGAATAATTTACCGGTGAACCATGGGTCAGGTGCCCACCATGTGACAGGTTGAGACCGAGAAAAGTATCGCCAGGTTTCATCACTGCAAGCATAACAGCCGCATTAGCCTGGGCTCCGGAATGTGGCTGCACATTGGCCCATCCAGCTTTGAACAGTGCACATGCCCTGTCAATTGCGAGCTGTTCAACCTCATCAACTACCTGGCATCCACCATAGTATCTCTTACCGGGTAAGCCCTCAGCGTACTTATTGGTAAGGCATGATCCCATAGCTTCCAGCACCTGATCACTCACAAAATTTTCTGAAGCGATCAGCTCAATCCCTTTACATTGACGATTGTATTCTTTCTTAATAAGTTCAAATATTTTAAGATCTCTGTTCATAAGGAAAACCTGTTAGTGGGTTGGACAATTTGGACAAATATATCGATAATTTATCTCCTTTGCGGCTGACTCAAAATGTTGTTGGTTAAAATTTCAAATTATGACCCGTCTTACTATTCATAAAAGGATTACCCAAATAATTGTTGGATTGGTATTCCGGCATTTTAATGGGCATTCTTTGTAAATTCTTGTATATTAATATATTTTATTTGCCTCTGTAATATAGTAAGATTCTAAATTCGGTTCATTATTGAAATTAAAATTTTTAAAATAAAAAAACTTCTTTATTTTTATCTCAATTAATTCTTTTTATTAACTAAACTATCCTAAAATGTCAGAAGAAACCGCAACAACAAAAAGACCTGCATTGCTTACGGTCTTATGTATCCTGTCTTTTATTGGTAGTGGCCTCAGTGTATTAGTGTGGCTGCTCCTCACTGTAGGTATCGGCAGTTTTCTTGGCTTCCTTGAAAATATCCCGGGATTTTCAGATGCTATGGCCGGTAGTGGTGCAGGATTGGGTGTAGGTATCATGGTACTCAATCTGGTACTGAATGGTGGAACACTTGCCGGCGCAATCATGATGTGGCAAATGAAAAAACTTGGATTCTGGATCTATTCCGGAGCATTTGTTCTACAGTTTATACTCCCATTAATACTGATGGATGCCCGATTCAGCATTTTCGGTCTGATAATTATGGCATTGTTTATAACACTATATGGGCTCAACCTGAAACATATGAAATAGTAAAATATGCTAGAAGAAAGGCTGCCTCAGATTGAGACAGCCTTTTTTATCTCTATAATGGCTGTTTTATGTGCAACTTTTCACCCATCCGTCTTATTCAGAACGTATTCAATTCCATAACGGAGGTGAATACAGCTTATATATTATTAGGCACTGCCCTGATCCTGTTTATGATCATAATTATGTGGATAGTTTTCAATAAAGCAGGGCAACCAGGATGGACGGTGATCATACCTGTTTATAATCTTTATATCGGGCTGCAGGTTGCCGGCAAGCCATGGTGGTGGATCTTTGGATTGTTACTCATCTTGATACCAATATTCGGCCTCCTCTTTTTTGTCGTTGAGCATATTTTCGTGTCCTACAGCATCTCTAAAAACTTCGGGCATGCAACAGGATTCGCTATCGGGCTCATACTGCTCCCATTTATTTTTTATCCTGTCCTTGCCTTCGGCAGATATGTCTGGTCCATAGAGAGGGATGCAGCAAAGGAATGACAGCAATCATATTCACATCCTGCCCCCATTGGGACTTAGATTGTAACATTCGTCCTCCTGTCTGCAGACATATCGCCTCCCACTGAGGCCAAAAACATTCGAACTATACACCTAATACTAACCCAATCCCACCAGGAACCAGAAACCAGGGAGTAGATGTCCCGGCTGAAGCCGGGACATCTACTCCCTGGAGATCCTTTTCAGCATCTCCCTGTAGGCTGAAAAGACCCTGGCCCGGGAGACAAAACCCAGGTACTTCCCGCTGTCGAGTACGGCAATATTATACCGGTTACTAATCTGGAATTTCCCCGCAACCTCTTCCATAGGTTCATCGATGGATATGGTATATTGCGGCATAAACATAAGGTCCCTTACATATGTCTGCTGGTACATTGCCGGATCGAACATAATGTGCCGTATGTCGTCCATTTTTACAATTCCGTAAAAAATACCTTTCCGATCAACAACCGGGAAAATGTTCCTGTGGGCCTTTTTAATGACTTTTACCAGATCCCCCAGGGTGGCATCCGGGCTTACCGGATGAAAATCGGTTTCAATCAGATCATCTATTTTCATGAGCAGCAGCACATTATGGTCCTTATCATGTGTAAGTAATTCTCCCCTCTTTGCCAGCTGAATGGTGTATACCGAATTTGGTGTGAAAACCCGTACCGTAGCAAAAGAAATTGTTGACACGATCATCAATGGGAAAAACAATTCATAGCCTCCTGTAATTTCAGCTATCAGGAAAATTGCTGTCAGTGGTGCATGAATAACACCTGCTATCAGACCTGCCATACCAACAAGGGCAAAATTGCTCTCTGAGATATCAATCCCGAAAAGATTTATCAGTTTGGCAAAAAATAATCCAAGGTTAGAACCAATAAAAAGTGATGGAGCAAAAATCCCTCCTATCCCTCCACTTCCAAATGTTACGGATGTAGCAACCACCTTGAACGTAATTATGAAAAACAGGATGATGATAATGGCAATCACACTCCCTGAAAATCTTTCATAAAGAGTATTCTCAAAAAGATAGGAATAATTACCATTCAAACAACTGTTTATCGGTTCATACCCCTCTCCATAGAGAGATGGTATTAAAAAGATCAGAAAACCCAATGTGAGACCGCCAATTAAAAGTTTAAGATAAATACCCCTGATCTTTTCAAACATTCCCGTTATGTAAACATACATCCTGGTAAAATAGACCGATATAAAACCAGCCAGGATTCCAAGAAATATATACAATGGGATTTGATTCATATGGAAAGGTTCCCTGATCTCGAATGCATACAGCACATTCTGTCCAAGGAACAGATATGATGTCAAGGCTGCAGTGAGTGAAGCGATTAATAATGGAACCAGAGAAGCCAGGGTAAGGTCAAGCATGATCACTTCAAGTGCAAAAACGATAGCTGCAATAGGTGCCTTGAATATGGCAGCCATCGCACCACAGCTTGCACATCCCAGGAGGAGAATTGTCTGGGTATAATTCATCCGGAAATAACGGCCCAGATTCGAACCTATTGCTGCTCCGGTAGCGACTGTTGGTCCTTCAAGACCAACAGAGCCGCCAAATCCAACAGTAATCGCACTAGTAATAACAGACGAATAGAGGTTATGCCTTCTGATCACCCCGTTATTCTTAGAAATGGCATATAGTACGCTCGGGATCCCATGCCCGACAGGCCTTTTATTGATATATTTAATAAATAAAACTGTTATCAGTATACCAATTACAGGTGTTATAAAGTATAAATAATTGTAAGGCTTATAAAGCTCATTGGTAAGTAATAATTGTATGAAGTGTACAAGGTTTTTTATAATCACAGCTGCCAGCCCAACTCCCAGACCAATCAATGCACTGAGTAACATGATAAACTGTCGCTGCCCGATATTTTTTAATCGCCAGATTAAAAACCGCTGATATACCTTTATCCTTTTCATAAACCACAAAATTAATAAAACATGGAAATATTTTTAGTGGATAATCGTTCATGTCTCAATGCGGTGATAGTTGAAAACTCAGTAGAATACGCGTGAAATTTATTAGTAGTTTTGTTGTTTGCAGGGAATAGGGAATAGGGAGTGGGGAGTGGGGAGTGGGGAGCCCCCTGAGGGGGGATACTAGCTTGGAGGATTTACTTCATTTCCATACGCTTGTGAAATAACGGCGCACTAACAGGATGGAGAGGAAAATGGTTCCCGGTGGCATCAGGTCACCGGGAAACGTAAATAACCCGGAATGAATCGGGTTATCCCAAATAAGCGAACCGGCCGATGGCTCTCATAATCCCTGGTGACCGGCGAGGATACAGATAGCATCATCCCAAAGATTTTACATGAAAGAAAGGGATAAAAAACTATAGCAGAAGGTTTTAATATTTCCGGCGTGGTTCCTCGGTCACTTGCCTGCTTGAAGGCAGGCTTTTCTCCCTCGGAATGACCCGATTCAAAAGATACACATGCACCGGACCCAATAACAACTGAATCAATTACTGAATTATCAATTGAATAAACTACAGAATTAACAACTGAACTATAACCAAAGTGTCCCCACGGTTAACCATATTAATCCTTCTTCTCACAGCTGCAATAATTAATCTCTACCCGCAGGGAGCCAGCCCCGATCCCCCCGTCATCCAGGTTGTGAGCGTTGATACAGCCACGGGTGACGTTGTGATCAGCTGGGAACCAGGGATTACAGGGGGAATTAAGGAATATGTCGTGTATGATGTGAGACAAGGCCAGGATTCTGCAGCCGATGCACTCGACACACTCGATGTAACCGTAACGACTTACAGGCACCAGGGATCACAGGCCAGCTCACGTTCCGTATCATATACCGTTGCTGCTGTCTATGCCGATGATACCAGTCCTCTTGCCGATTTCCACCACACCATTTTCGCCACCACAACATATGATTCCTGTGCTAACCAGATCAATATCAGCTGGACTCCCTACAGCGCATGGGGAAGTAGTCTGTTAGCATACAATATCCACATCAGGGATATTCAAGGAAATTATTCCCTGATACCATCCATATCACCGGCTGTCACCAGTTACGAATATAATGGAGTGGAGCAGAATTCAGGATATTGCTTTTATATCGAAGCCGAGAATGATAAATTTCTTAGTTCCACTTCGAACAGGATATGTTTGAACACCACAAGAGCCTACCCTCCGTCATATATCAATGCGGACTATGCAACAGTTACCGCGGATAATGACATTCAGCTGAAATTCAGTTTCGATCAAAATACACAGTTGAATGATTTTACGTTATTCTTTGGAAATGCAGCCAGCGATATTGTTGTTCCGGTAGCTCAATTCGAGAATATAACTTCAGGTTCACTTACATATACCCATGATGTGTTTTCAGTGGAAAAAAAATCATATTATCAACTGGCTGTTGTAGATCTCTGTCCTACTAAAAACCCTGTTAAGAAATCCAATATTGCCAGTAATATCATACTTCAGGCAACAGAAGACAATTATGTCATAACCCTTGAATGGGATAATTATTACCAGTGGTTATCAGGTATCAAATTCTATAATGTTTACAGGATTACCAATGGTGGTGAAGTCGAAAAAATTGACAGCCTCCCCTATGGAATAAACACATTGACAGACAACCTGGGTATTATGATTACTGACGATAATCTTGTTGGTGACAAAGTGTGTTATTATATCGAAGCTGAAGAAAATGATGATAACATATATGGAATCAAAGGATTCAGTCAGAGTAACCGTGTGTGTATTTCTCTCGAGCCGAAAATTTACATGCCGAATGCTTTTACACCTGATAATAATTCCTATAATGACCGTATTAAACCCATCCTGACCTTTCGCCCGGAATCCTATCTTTTTGCTGTCTATGACAGGTGGGGATCCAAAGTGTTCGAGACAAAAAATGCTGATGAATACTGGTATGGTAAAATCAATGGAAGGAAAAAAGCTCCCCCGGGGGTTTATGTTTATTATCTCAAAATCACTACGTCAGGTAATATTATCATTGAGAAAAAAGGGACAATCACTTTATTTTATCCCTGACATAATTTCTGATGAATAGCAGAAAATCGTTAATTTTACAGGTTCATTGTGCACTATGAGTATCCTGACTAAAACGGAAGAAGATCTCATTCAGTCCCAGTTTGAAGATCTGATGCAGAATTGCAGCAGGTGCGAGACAAAAACAGACCAGCGCCTGATCCGCAAGGCTTTTAAATTTGCCTGTGAAGCACACAAAGATATGAGGAGGAAGTCAGGTGAACCATACGTCCTTCATCCCATTGCCGTAGCAAAGATCGTAACGACAGAAATCGGGCTGGGTCCAAAATCGGTTATCTGTGCTTTGCTCCATGACGTGGTTGAAGATACCGATTATTCGATCGAGGATATTGAAAATCATTTTGGCAAAAAGGTAGCTTCAATCATTGATGGCCTTACAAAAATATCTGATGTTTTCGATAAACAATCGTCTCTTCAGGCTGAGAATTTCAGGAAGATGTTGCTTACATTGTCTGATGATGTCAGGGTCATCCTGATAAAACTGGCGGACCGGCTGCATAATATGCGCACACTTGACTCCATGCCACCTAACAAACAGATCAAAATGTCAGGAGAAACAATCTATCTGTATGCTCCACTGGCCCACCGACTGGGTTTATATGCCATTAAAACAGAGATGGAGGATCTTAGCCTGAAATACAGGTATCCAAAAATATATCAGGATCTGGTAAACAAAGTTAAGGACAATGAAAAGAGGCGGCAGGGAATGATCAATAAATTCGCACTTCCGATCATTGATAAACTGGAAAATGCAGGATTTACATTTGATATATCAGGAAGACCGAAATCCATTTATTCCATCTGGAATAAAATGCAACTTAAAAATGTTCCCTTTGAGGAAGTATATGACCTGCTGGCAATAAGGATTGTTTTTGATCCGCTACCAAATATCCCGGAAAAAACACAGTGCTGGAATATATATTCCATCATCACCGATACCTATATGCCCAAACCGGACCGGATCAGGGATTGGGTATCCACACCAAAAGCAAACGGTTATGAAGCATTACATGTGACAGTTATGGGCCCTTTTGGTAATTGGGTTGAAGTACAGATCAGAAGTAAACGAATGGATGAAATCGCCGAGAGGGGATTTGCCGCCCACTGGCATTACAAACAAACCGGTTCTTCAGGCAGCTCTGAACTGGACAAGTGGATCAAAAGAATCCGGGAATTACTGGAAAATCCTAACAGCAATGCTCTTGAATTCCTGGATGAATTTAAACTGAACCTGTTTTCATCAGAGATACAGGTCTTCACCCCTAAAGGAGAAATTAAAACACTCCCCAAAGATTCGACTGCTCTCGACTTTGCCTATGAGATCCATACAGAAATTGGCAACAAAGCCATAGGTGCAAAGGTTAACCATAAGCTGGTACCTCTTAACAATAAACTTAACAGTGGTGATCAGGTGGAAATCCTGACCTCGGATAATCAGAAAGCCCAGTCTGAGTGGCTTAGTTACGCTATCACAGCGAAAGCAAAATCGGCTATAAAATCTGCCATTAAAGCAGAAATAAAAAACCGTATTGAGGTAGGTAAACAGCTACTTGAAGAAAAACTGCAAGAGTATAATCTCAAACCAAGCTCCAGGATTTTTAAGAAACTTTTGCCCGAATATGAAGTGGTCTCCAAAGACGAATTGTACAGTAAAATAGGAAGTGGAATTATTACCCTGGATGATTTAAAAAAGATACTTAAGAAGAACACTAAAAATAAATGGATACGTTATTGGGAATTGCAGTTTGGATTTTCATCAAAACCTAAAAAAGAAGAACCAAGGAAAACTACAAAACCAGTAAAAATCAATCCCGGGTCAGCCTTTATGATCAGGGAAAATCCGGATGAACCGGAGCGGGAATATACACTTGCAAAATGCTGTAATCCTATCCCGGGTGATAATGTGGTCGGGTATCGTAACCAGGACAACAAAATTGTAATCCATAAAAATAAATGTACGAATGCCATAAAATTAATGTCAAGCCAGGGACACCGCATCATCCCGGCAAAGTGGACAATCCATAAAATTCTTTCCTACCTGGTCAGAATAAGTATCTCGGGAGTCGATAAATTCGGTATTTATAACCAGATCACTACGGTCATTTCCAAAGAGCTCTCAGTTAATATGAGGAACATTAATCTCGCCAGCCACGATGGTATCTTTGAGGGAACCATTGATCTTTATGTTCATAATACTGCTGATCTTAACAACCTTATCATGAACCTCATCAGAATTAAAGGCGTGGATTCAGTTAACCGTGTAGAATCAATGGAAGAATAATTTCATAAAATTCCATCTTCATTCGCTTCATATTATAAAAAAGTTATATATTTTTGTAATTATTTTTAATTAGACTAAGTTATGATCACTGAAGAAACCAGGGAGACCGTTAAGAAGATCTTTACCGAATACCTGGAAAAAAAAGGGCACCGCAAAACTCCCGAAAGATATGCGATACTTGATGAAATCTATTCCCGCGATGGACATTTCGATATTGAATCGCTCTACATCTTTATGAAAAACAAAAACTATCGGGTCAGTCGTGCAACCTTATATAACACGGTTGAATTATTACTGGATTCTCATCTTATTATCAAGCACCAGTTCGGGAGGAATATTGCACAATTTGAAAAAGCTTACCATTGCAAGCAACATGACCATCTGATAGATATTGAAACCGGCAAGGTTATCGAATTCTGTGATCCCAGGATCGATGAAATCATTAAGTCAGCCTGTGAACTGAATGGATTCAAATCTTCACATCATTCACTCTATATTTACGGCACTTCAGACAGTGAAGGGAAATAGTTATTTTGTTCCTGTTGGCAACGTCTTTAGAATCGAGTCATCCAGGGGCAGTGAAGCCTTACTGCCCTGCTCCTTAATCCATGCTTGCTTCCAGCGTTTGTGAATTAACAGTTAATTAAATCCTGGGGTGGTCCCCGAAAAAATATTTAAATTATTTGTACCTTGAAACCCTTGTATAAAATAATAGAATTTCAATGAAAGCAGATATTTTGTTAGGTCTTCAATGGGGTGATGAAGGCAAGGGCAAGCTGGTTGATGTCCTGACCCCGAATTATGATGTAATTGCACGGTTCCAGGGAGGGCCAAATGCCGGACATACGCTTGAGTTCAATCATATCAAGCATATCTCCCACAATATCCCATCCGGGGTCTTCAGGGAAAGTAGCATCAATGTGATTGGTAATGGTGTTGTCCTTGATCCAATATCATTCAAAGCAGAAATAGATGATATTTATAAAATTGGCATCGATCTGAAAGGAAGGCTTAAGATTTCCAGGAAAGCTCATCTTATCATGCCCACCCACCGTATACTTGATGCTGCATCTGAAGCAGCAAAAGGCCAGACTAAAATCGGGTCAACATTAAGGGGAATAGGACCCACATACATGGACAAGACAGGCAGAAATGGCCTTCGGGTAGGTGATATACTGAGCAGTGACTTTATGGAAAAATATAGATTTCTTATCAAAAAGCACCAGGAAATTCTTAAACAATTCGATTTTGACTATCAAATAAAGGATTATGAAGCCGGCTGGTTTGATGGTATTGAAACCATGAAACAGTTTGAATTTGTTAATAGTGAATATCTCATTAACAGGTATTTAAATGAAGGAAAATCATTACTTGCAGAAGGCGCACAGGGCACCATGCTGGATATTGATTTTGGTTCCTATCCCTATGTAACATCATCCAATACGATATGTGCAGGGGCGTGTACCGGACTGGGTATCGCTCCCAACAAAGTAGGTGAGGTAATGGGTGTGTTCAAAGCATACAGCACAAGAGTTGGTGGTGGGCCTTTCCCGACCGAGCTGACAGACGAAACAGGTGAGCTGTTGCGCAAGCATGGTGGTGAGTATGGTGCAACAACCGGCAGGCCACGCAGATGCGGATGGCTTGACCTGCCAGTGCTTAAGTATGCCATCATGTTGAATGGTGTATCACACCTTCTTATGACCAAGGCAGATGTTCTCTCCCACTTCAGCACAATCAAAGTATGTACTGCATACAATATCAATGGTACGATAACCGAAGAAGTACCCTTTGATATCCAAACAGATGTTGAACCTGTCTTTGTTGAAATGAAATCCTGGGGAAAAGACATTTCAGGAATCAGAAAGGCTGGTGATCTCCCTCCTGAACTTAAAGACTATGTTGTTTTCATAGAGGAACAAACAGGTGTACCTGTAAAAATAATCGGCGTGGGTCCGGAAAGAGAGCAATTTATCGAGTTAAGCTAATTCTGATTTTGTCTGTTCGGCAGCTCAAGACCATACCCTGATGTCTTGTCAGCCCTTCTTAATAAAAAGGCAAATCCCAATCCGAATAATCCGAGTACTGCAAGCATCAGAATAGGATTTGTGTAGTCATATACTCCTTCTCCTTTTGCGACTATTTCAGAAGTTATCCCCGGATTGGAACGGTCCAGAACGGTACCTATTAAAATCGGAAAGGCCCATAATCCCAGATTCTGAATTGAAAACATCAGACCATAGGCTGTTCCCAGCCTTGATTCATCAACTATCTTTGCGACTGAAGGCCACATTGCAGCAGGAATAAGGGAAAAGGCAACACCCAGCAGGAACATAGGAATATATGGGGTAATCATCGTCATTGAGAAGCTCAAATGTACAAGGATTAGCAGAAGTGATCCGAAAAGCATAATTGATGCACTTTTCCCCCTGTTATCGGCAAACCATCCAAAAAGTGGTGTAAAAAGGATCGTTCCATAATAAACCATGGAAGTTATATTGCTTGCCCACGATATGGTTAATCCGAACTTATTATGCAACAAATCAGGTGCATATTTAATGAAAGGAAAAACAGCCGAATAAAATGTCACACACAATAATGTAATGAAGATATAAGACCGGTTCCTCAGAAGGCCGATGATATCGGCAAACCTGAATTTCTCTTTATCTGTAATAACTATCCTTCTCTGCCTGTCAAGTTTCAAATCAGCAAGGAGATAAACTAAGAAAAATACAAAACCGATTGAAAGCAATAACAAACAAAACCAGATAGGTGTAGTCCAATTGGGACTTACCAGCAGCGGTGTAATATTAAAAGACAATGCTGATCCGAGCCTTGCAATGGCCAGATTGACACCCAGAGCTAGCGCTATCTCCCTGCCCTTAAACCATTTAACAACTATTTTTGTGATCACCACGATACTTGTTTCGGCACCAAGGCCAAAAAGAAAAAACCCAAAATACATAACCTTCAAAGCAGGTGAATATCCCGGGAGGAAGGAAAGACAGAAATCATACCCGACCCCTCCGGCATTAAAATAATCCGAAGCCCCGTATGCAGTAAAAAAAGATCCAAAAACCATTAACAGTGCAAATGTAGTTCCGGTGATTCTTATTCCAAGCCTGTCGGCAATGATGCCTCCCAGAACAGCCATTGCGAGGAAAACATTCGGGACGGAGTAAGCAGATATGAATAATCCGTAATCCGTGGAACTGAATCCAAGCTTTTCTCCCATGTATTGTTTTAAAGGGGATAAAGCATCATAGAAATAATAATTTGCCGCCATCGAAAAACTGACAAGTATAAGTACCATCCATCTAATAGCCGGATACTCATTAAGGGCTCTTGTTATTTTTTCCATGGAATTATATTTAAAGTTCAATGTTCATGGTTTTACTACCCATGATCCATGCTATCAGCTCATGGTTCAATGTTCATGGTTTTGATATCCATGCTCCATGTTCACTGAGATTGTCATTTCACGAGCATAAGTGAAGTGAAATTACTGAGATGAACTCCAGTCTGCCGCCTGGCATAAATCCCGGTCTGCCGGGACTTCTTGCTCCCAGTTCAAAATTTATGGCAGGAAATTACCGCCTGTTCCAGTTTTACAGGCAGCATGCCACATGATCTTAATACCGATTGCGCCTTAAATGTAACATATTAATTTGAATTCCTTTGAACAACCGATTAGTAAACCGGGATGCCTTTATAAATTTGGAAGATTCATAAGTAGATTCCTTTGTGGCTTCCTTTGTGTCCGCTGTGGTTTCCTTTATGTCCTTTGTGGTTTAAAAGATATGTACACTCACAAACATATTTATAATGATGATTTGTATTTAATAATTTGGACTGTTACATCATGTAAAAAGATAATTTTTCTTAATTTGGGTACATTCTTAAAAAATGTTCCCCATGAAAACGCTCAACCAGCTTTTTGAAGATAGTGTCCTCAGTTACACTGAAAATACACTTATACTGGAGAAGCGAACAGATAAGTATGAAACCTTCAGTTATCGTGAAATCCGGAAGGAAGTGCACCGCTTTGCTGCAGGTCTTCTGAGCCTGGGTATCCAGAAAGGTGACAGGATTGCATTGTTTTCAGAAGGAAGAAAAGACTGGGTCATCAGTGAACTGGGTATACTTTATGCCGGTGCAGTGAATGTACCTCTTTCCGTGAGACTGGCAGAACCTTCAGAACTAAAATTCCGTCTGGAACATTCCGGATCAAGAATGATTATCACATCATTAAATCAGTCAAAGAAGCTGGAGTCACTGAAAAACCAAATAAGCTGCCTGGAAAAGATCATCCTCCTTGATCCGAAGGACTCATACGATGAAAAAGAACTATTCTTCGGAAATATTTGTAGCAGGGGTGACGAATTACTTGATAAAAGCAACGAAATATTCGAGGAGAGATGGCTTTCTGTAAAACCGGGTGATTTTGCAAATATATGTTATACCTCAGGCACAACTGCAGATCCGAAAGGTATTCTTCTTACGCACAGGAACTATTATGTAAATGTTAAGCAGGCCCGAAGTCTTATGCCTGTACCCGAATGGTATACCACCCTTCTGATTCTTCCCTGGGACCATGCATTCGCCCATACCTGCGGGATATACACTGTGATCTCGGCAGGTGCGAGCCTTGCATCCGTACAGCTGGGATCCACTCCCATGGAGACACTTAAAAATATCCCTGTGAATATTAAGGAAATAAGGCCGGTTTTTCTATTAAGCGTTCCTGCTCTGGCAAAAAACTTCAGGAAAAACATTGAAAAAGGAATCCGGGATAAAGGGCTTATAATCGAAAAGCTGTTCCGGCATGCCTTGAGAATTGCTTATAAATATAATGGTACAGGTTGGGATCGTGGTAAAGGATCAGGGAAATTATGGAAACCAATATTGTGGTTATATGATAAAATCTTGTTCAGGAAAATCAGGGAAAATTTTGGCGGCAGGCTTAAATTCTTCATTGGTGGCGGTGCCCTGCTGGATATCGAACTGCAAAAATTCTTCTATGCCCTGGGAATCCCAATGTTTCAGGGTTATGGCCTGACTGAAGCAGCACCGGTGATCTCTTCCAATTCCGAGGAAAGGCACAAACTGGGCTCTTCCGGTT
>LJUQ01000113.1 GCA_001304505.1 Bacteroides sp. SM23_62_1 | reverse complement strand
TGAAAAATAAGGCTATACAAAACGAGGAACTCCACTTTAAAAGAAATTCCGTAATTTAGTATTACCAAACAAGCAAACAGATGAATAATTTCTTCCAGTTTCTGTTACATTTCATTTTCATTGCCACCTTCCTCTTCGTATTCATCATTGCGATCATCATACTCAAACCATTCAGGATACACAGGAAAAGAAAAATCTCCACCATTACACTGAAGCTTAGCTACCTGTTATACCTGGCATTTTTCCTTGGCTTCGTGTACCTTGTGTTATTCTTTGCGAACAATAATATGAGCAGTGAAGATGTTCTTGAGGACCGAACCTCCGTGGTCTATTATATCATCGTACTGGTATCTTTCTTTCTTCCAAATATCGGAATTATGATACGTAGAAAATTCAAAGAAACAAGGAGCATCTACAACTACGCCGTTACCTTCCTGAATTTCTGTGTTATGCTGGCCCTGATATATATGATGAATCATATCCAGTGGTCATTCTGAGCATAATCCTTTTACAGCCATTCCAGAATTTTCTCCAGTTTGACTTCATCATTCAGGCTTCCATCCAGCCAGTGAATTTTTGTGCCCATCCTGTCCATCCTCCTGAACCAGGTCATCTGTCTCTTAGAAAACTGATGAATAGCAGTGTTCAACCGGTCAACCATTTCTATGTACTGAAGTGTGCCATTCAGATAATGGGTTATGTATTTATATTCAAGGCCATAATAGATCATCTTGTCTGGTGGTATCCCACTCTTTAACAGCTGATCAACTTCCTGAACCATGCCTTTTGAAAGCCGTTCTTCAAGCCTTTCAGTAATTCTCCTGCGTCTATCTTCCCGGTTGAGTTTTATTCCTATAATAAGTGCATTCAGTGCCGGGTATTCACTGTTATATTCAGGATGATCATGGTAGAATAATCCGATCTCAATAGCCCTGATAAGCCGTTTTCTATCAGTTATGTCAGTAATATTGTGAAGATCCCTGTATTTTCTTAATCTGATCTCAAGTTCCTCCATGGTCTTTCCTTCAAGCTCCATTCTTAATCCCGGACTTTTCGGGACATTGATCAGCCGGTAACCTTTCAGGACGGCTTCCAGGTAAAGACCACTGCCTCCACAAAGTACCGGCATTTTATCCCTTTCTCTAATATCTTCGAATGCATTCACAAAATCACGCTGGTATTCATATACATTGTACTCATATCCTGGATCTACAATATCAACGAGGTGAAAAGGGATCATTTTTCCAGCTACTTCGTAATCCTTATAATCCTTTCCTGTACCAAGGTCCATGCGCCGGTATACCTGCCTGGAATCAGCACTGATTACCTCCCCATCTACTCTGGAAGCAAGTAATGCAGCCAGCCTGGTTTTTCCTGCTGCGGTCGGACCGAGAATAGTGATGAGATTATATGGTTTATTTCCCATCTATGTTATGCTATTAATAAAAACTGAAGCCAGTTTTCTTTACCCACAGAGTATATAGATTTCTTACAGAGAGCACAGGGTAATTGTACATCAAACTTACAGCAGAATTATTATTCTCTGTGATCTCTGTGGTTTAGAATCCTCAAAATTAATAAAACAAGCTGTTAAACACCCTGGCGGCAATAATAACATAATAAAATTCTAATCTCAGGTATAAATTCTTAATTTCGCAACCTGAAACATGTTCTTATGCCAGATAACAGAATTAATATTAAGAATAAAAAGGCTTATTTCGATTTCGAGATTCTTGAAAAGTTTATTGCCGGAATGGAATTGACCGGTACTGAAATAAAATCTATCCGAAATGGCAAGGCCAGTCTTGCAGATTCCTATTGTTATTTTAAAAACAATGAGTTGTGGGTAAAAGGAATGCGTATATCCGAATATACATATGGCAATTATTTAAACCATGACCCATACCGGGAAAGAAAATTATTGCTGAACAGAAACGAATTGAACAGGCTGGAAAAAAAAGTAAAAGAGAAGGGGTTGACAATCAGCACCTTACGTCTTTTTATTAATGATAAGAACCTGGCAAAACTAGAGATTGCACTTGTAAAGGGGAAAAAAGAGTATGATAAGCGTGAAACAATCAAGCAAAAAGATCTTCAAAGGGAAATGGATCGTCTTGGAAGGATCAGGTAAAGCTTATTGTGCAAAAAAGAAATTGATCACCTGATAAACCTCATCGGTGATCAACTCTGAGCGGTAATCAAAAAAATCATCAATTGCTTTCAGTAATTCATCAAAACTCAGGTAGGCATCTCCGTCATTATCAAGAGAATGAAACTTTTCTGGCATATCTATCAATGATAATCGTTCACCTGATTGCAGGGATGCGAGATAAAGAATAAGATCCCTGCGCGGGACAGCTTCTTTACTAGCCAGCATATTAATCAGTTCCTCCTCACTTAATGTAACACCATTTTCATCTACTATTCCACCCGGGCGCGTATTCCTTTCCCTGTCCATATAATCTGGCACACCATCGTTATCATCATCATAGGGACATCCCAGTGTATCCACTTCAACACCGGAAGGTGTACCCGGACAATCATCCACAGCATCAATAATCCCATCCCCATCTTCATCTTCAAACATCGTATAATCAAAATCATCCAGCTCGGCAAACAGTAATTCCTCAACAATCACTTTAGGTTCAGAGAAAAGATCGAGATGCATGGTAAGATATGTATATGTGAAATGGTCATAATTTTTTTTGCCTGTTATGCCTTCTCCTTCCCAGCTTACATTATCAATAAGATCTGTGAATGTAAAATGAAATGATGTTGCCAGTCTCATTTTAACCCGTTCACCAACACGAAAATCCATACCGATATCCAGAGGGATCGCAAATGTATTTTGGCTGTAATTCCCCAGGCCATACAGGTTCTTCTCCCTCAGGTCTGTTTCAAAATTCCAGTCACGATAAAGAACCCTGTTTGGTAAAAGATTCTTCTGTGATTCGCTGATATTCCTTATCGAACCATCGGACCAGTAGTAATATGGAGTACCTTCAGCATCCAGGAGGTCACCCTTGGAACTGAATGTTAAGTTTTCAACGCCCACAGATAAAAATGGTTTCACAACCGGATCTTCACGCTTGAAAATATGGCCGAAATTATATTCCATATTGATCCCGAAAGTTATGATATCAGACCTGAAATTCAGGTTCCTGGAAGTATCTGTAAAAGACCTTTCATTAGCGGTCAAAGCACCTGTATATAAGAAAAAATTACCCAGGAAATTCCGTTTTCTGTCGATAGATGTCGAAACATTGACCTTGAATGCATAATTACCAATCATTGGATTGAAATAATCATTCCTTACATCACCATAAAAATTCATAATTCCTGCACCAATTCCAATAACCGGTTTATACACAGGATTTTCAACTCTGATTTCTCTCCTCAGCAATGAGTCAAGTTCTTCCTCCTCCTGCCCGTATGCAAAGCTGATGGAAAAAATAAGTAAGGAACAGGTACATATCAGCCGGTATATTCCGAATAATCTGATCATATGTCATAGTATATTATTTCCAGTATCGTGGATATTGATTTACCAGAAACGCCATCAATAATCCTTCCCTCATATTTCAGACAAATAATTCAATAGTCACACAAAATAACAGTCTTTTATCTTTTTCCTTTTATCTTTTATCTTTCTAATCCCTTCCTGCCATCCGCCAGGCTTCTGCCACCTCAATCCTTGTACCATTCTGATAAGCCACAATGAAAGCTCCTGAAATTTTTTTCCGGGTTACAACCATTTCCCTGAAGTCACTTGCATCGCTGTATTTTGCAAACGATCCAATAGAGAATTTATACCACCCATCATGAAATTCTATTTTGACCGGTCTTTCAAAATTATACTTCTTGTAAATGCTTACCGGATCAACCAGTTTATGTGTTGCGGCAAGCTGTACTCTATAATAGATACCTGTTTCAACCGGCAGCAGGAGAGTTGGTGGGATATCACTGTATCTTGTCTCGGGTTGGCGGGTTAAAGGCTGTGATTCTGTCACAGTCCTGGCCGGTTGTTCTGTTACCTCTTTGGTGGGTTCTTCTTTTACTTCAGTTGATGTATCTTTAGGAGGTGGCGGAGGAGCAACCCCGCTTTGAACTGATGCTAGGAACTGTTCAACATTCTCTGAAGTGACACCCGCAAGGTTAATATCCTGCTGAGTAATATCAATAACAATATTTCTGCCTTCGTCAATATATGAGAGCTGACCCGTGATGGAAAGATTATTGATAGTCTTACCGGATGAGGGGATCAACCGGTATGAGATAACGAATCCTGATTCCGGTGGCAAATTCATCCACACAATTTTAGCCAGCCCATCCTTAAAGGTAAAAATACCATCTTTTGAGTCTATACTCTTTGCTTCAAAACCTTCAGGTATGATCTCCTCAATTTTTGCAAACTTATCCATGCTCTTTTTATATATCAGCAGCCTGACAATAATATCATTCCCTGATTCAGCATTGAAAGGTGCCTGACGGATACACTGGATCTCATATTTAGATTCAAGAGCTTCCTTCTCAGCAAGGAGGACCTGCTCAAATTCTGCCACATCAACCTGAAGATTTTCTGCAACCGATGGTGAAGGGTTTATTTTTATGGTGCCGGATTTCAGATTCACAGATTTTCTTTCATCCTCCTCCACGTAAGAGAACTCACCGGTAATCGTAAATTCCCCCTTTAACCTTTCATGAACCTTTACACGGTAAGCAATACTGACTTGTCCTTCCGCTGGCAGTTTTAACCAGATAAATCTGACTCTCTGCCTATCGAAGCTGAAATCTGCAGTGCCGGAATTGACAGCTGTAGCAGTTAGTCCAAAGGGTAATTCCTGTTGAAACCGGGAGAATTCTTCAAGACTGCCTTTCTGGATTACAATATTGATGTCGAATTCTTCGCCGGCTTCTACTGCACCGGGGATGTCCATTGTAACCGATATGGTTGCCTGCGGGCAGACTATTCCTGTTAATGAGAAACTCAAACCAAGAATTTGGATAAATTTCTTAATCATTAGATTTTCAATATTTTGCTTATTATAAATGTAAATATCAGCATTTTTTAACAAGAAATCAAAAGAATGAATTAACAGGGTATCAAAATTTTTACTGATTACTCAGTATAAGTATTATCATAAAATAACATCAAATATGACAGGGAAGATTAGAAATTTGGCGTCAGGAGATATTTTGAATAAAATTCATTTATATGTTCAACTGCTTCATCGGCGGTGTCAACGAGTTTGAACAGGTCCATATCTTCCGGGCTGATATTATGCTCTCGTTCGAGCATCACATCACGTATCCAGCTGATAAGGCCTGACCAATAGTTTTTCCCCACAAGGACAATGGGGAACCGTCCGATTTTTTCTGTCTGGATCAGTGTGATGGCCTCAAAAAGTTCATCAAACGTTCCAAAACCACCTGGAAGGACGATAAATCCCTGTGCATATTTCATAAACATAACCTTTCTGACGAAAAAATGATCAAAAGTGATCAGTTTGTCAGGGTCAATAAATAGATTGGCTTCCTGTTCAAATGGAAGTGCGATGTTAATGCCTACCGACCTTCCTTTTCCCCGCCTGGCACCCATATTAGCAGCTTCCATTATCCCGGGGCCTCCTCCCGTAATGACCCCATAACCATGTTGTGTCAGTTTAAATGCAATTTCTTCTGCCAGTTTGAAGTATCCTTTATCGGGGCCCGTGCGTGCTGATCCGAAAATTGATACGCAGGGACCAATCCTTGCAAGTTTTTCAAAACCTTCAACAAACTCCGACATAATCTTGAAAATTTTCCATGAATCGTATGTCTGGATCTCATTCCAGTCTCTTTCCTTGAAGGCCCTTTTTATTTTATCTTCATTCGTATCCATAATAAATATTTTGAAAGGGTAAAACGAATAATTATTCTTACCATGTAAGTGCTTTTTTCAGGAATTGACCTGTATAGCTGTTTTTGCAGCGGATTACATCTTCAGGTGTTCCCTGGCATATTACCTCACCTCCCCTCAGTCCTCCTTCCTTCCCCAGATCAATGATATAATCTGCAAACTTAATTACATCCATGTTATGTTCAATGACAATAACCGTGTTACCTTTATCAACGAGTGTGTTCAACACACTCAGCAGTACCCGGATATCCTCAAAATGCAATCCTGTTGTGGGTTCATCAAGTATATACAATGTTCTACCGGTATCCTTCCTGGATAACTCTGCTGCCAGTTTCACCCGCTGTGACTCACCACCCGACAGGGTTGTGGATGGTTGACCAAGTGTGATATATCCTAGTCCAACATCCCTGAGGGTTTTCAGTTTCCTTGCAATAGACGGGACATGAATAAAAAATTCTACGGCCTTATTGATGGTGAAATTAAGTACATCACTGATTGAACACCCTTTATATTTAACTTCAAGCGTTTCCCTGTTATAGCGTTGTCCATTACAAGATTTGCATTCAACATATACATCCGGCAGAAAATTCATCTCAATCGTTTGTATTCCGGCCCCTTTACATTCCTCACATCTTCCGCCTGCAACATTAAACGAGAACCTGCCTGACTTATATCCACGAATTTTTGCTTCAGGAGTCTGTTCAAAAAGTTTCCTGATATCAGAAAATACTCCTGTATAGGTGGCTGGATTTGACCTCGGTGTCCGTCCTATTGGTGATTGATTCACTTCGATTACTTTGTCGATATGCTCAATTCCATTAACCGCATCATAACCTAATGGCTCCTTGAGAGAACGATAGAAATGCCTGCTGAGAATAGGATGCAGTGTATCATTAACCAGTGAAGATTTCCCGCTGCCAGAGACACCTGTAACACAGATAAATACGCCAAGAGGAAAAACAACAGAAATATTCTTGAGATTATTCCCCCTGGCACCGGTAAGGATAATTTGCTGTCCGTTACCCTGACGCCTTTTCACCGGTATATCAATTCTCTTCCGGGCACTCAGGTATAATCCGGTCAGTGTCCCTGAGATACCGATTTTATCCGGCGTCCCGGTAGCCACAACATGCCCTCCGTGCCTGCCTGCTGTTGGTCCCATATCCACGATATGGTCGGCGGATAAAATCATTTCCTTATCATGCTCCACTACAATGATCGAGTTCCCGCTATCACGAAGATTTTTCAGGGCATGTATCAGTTTGAGGTTGTCTTTTTGATGAAGGCCAATACTGGGTTCATCCAGGATATAGAGAACATTTACCAGCTGTGATCCGATCTGTGTTGCCAGTCTGATACGCTGACTTTCTCCACCGGAGAGGCTTCCTGCACTTCTGTCCAATGAAAGGTAATCAAGTCCCACATCAATAAGAAATCGTAGCCTGCTTTTCAATTCCTTCAGGATTTCAGATGCGATAACCTTCTGACGGCCGGAAAGTTTAGTTTCAAGATTCCCAAACCATTGGTAAAGCTCAATAATATCCATAGAGGAAAGCTCCGCTATATTTTTCCCGTCAATCCTGAAATGCAGTGCTTCCTTATGAAGCCTTGCCCCATTACACTCCGGGCAGGCAACCTTTTTTATAAACTGATCTGTATAAACATCATTTCTCCTGAGAGCATGCTCATACTGGTATACTGTCTGGATATAATTGACTATACCATCAAAACTGAGGAAATAATTGGATGTGTTTCCCAGGGGAGTATTCTGCAGTTTAAATGATTCTTCCGATCCATATAATATTTTGTTCATGGCTTCCCCGGGAATATTTTTGATCGGGGTATCGAGAGTGAAGTTATATTTAGCAGCGATTGCATCGAGTTGCCAGAAAATCAGGGCATTCCTGTATGGGCCAAGAGGCTCGATACCTCCTGAACGGATACTGCGGCCTGGATTGGGGATAATTTTTTGAAGGTCTACTTCATTGATTTCTCCAAGGCCGTTACACTCCTGGCAGGCTCCCTGAGGTGAGTTGAATGAGAAGGTATGAGGTGCAGGTTCATTGTATGAAATCCCGCTCGTAGGACACATCAGATGCCGGCTGTAATACACAACTTCATTTGTTTCCACATGCAGCAGCATCATTGTACCCTTACCCTGATCAAGCGCTGTCTTTATCGAATCAGTCAAACGCTTTGGATCCTCACCTGCTACCAGCCTGTCAATAACCAGCTCTATATGGTGTGCCTTATACCTGTCTACCTTCAGTCCATACACCAGATCCGTAATCTCTCCATCAATCCTGACATGGAGAAAGCCCTTTCTGCGGAACTGTTCGAATAATTCACGGTAATACCCTTTTCGGCCTTTTACAAACGGGGCCATTACAAGGATCTTTGCATTCTTGAAACGCTCAATGATCAGGTGAATAATCTGATCATCATTGTATTTAATCATCCTTTCACCTGTCACCCATGAAAAAGCATCAGCTGTCCTTGCATAAAGCAGCCTTAAAAAATCATAGATCTCCGTAATGGTACCAACTGTGGAACGAGGATTCCTTGAAGTTGTCCGTTGTTCAATAGATATTACAGGGCTCAGACCGGTAATTTTATCCACATCCGGCCTTTCCATGTTCCCAAGGAATTGCCGGGCATATGCTGACATTGTCTCAAGATACCTCCGTTGCCCTTCTGCATAAATGGTATCAAAAGCCAGAGATGATTTACCACTTCCACTTAAACCCGTTATGACCGTCAACTTATTCCTCGGTATTTCAACATCAATGTTCTTAAGATTATGAACACGTGCTCCCAGCACACGAATAAACTTATCGTCTTCAAGAAATTCCCTGTATGTTACCTTTTTTGTCAAAATCAGCCAGTTCTGTTAAAATACCCCTGTTAACAACCGGATTTGACTCCATTACCCATTATGTACTATCTGCCGGTTAGCAACCGGCAGAACTCATTACACTCCAAACCAACTCACGCACTCACAAGCAAACCAATATACCAGTATACCAATAAACAAATACACTACCTCCCATCATTCCACCCTTCCACTACTCCAATCTTCCACTGCTCCATATTCCCCCGATCTGAAGCCATCTCTTGGAATCTCAATGTAATACGTTTTTCCTGCAGAATTCACAAGTTTATTATCCCTCAGCCAGGGATTGAACATTTTCAATACCTTATAATTAATATTATATTTTGAGGCAAAATCTGCGAAATCCTCAACCGGTCCATCAACGGTTACTTCATAGGTCGGGATTTCTGTGTATAAATCCTCAGGTTCAATATAAAAGCCATATGATCCAGGATCTGAAAGGATAAGTTTCAGGGCTAGAATACGATAAATGAACCTTCCAGTTTCTTCATTTAACAAAAGGTCATAATAATTATTTACGTTTTGCCGGTTAATCTGTTCATTTAATCCGGACCGTCCCATATTATAACTTGCTGCTGCCATAGCCCATGACCCATAACGATCATAGGATTCTTTCAGAAACCTGCATGCGGCATGGGTTGACTTTTTAATATGATATCTTTCATCCACTTCACGGTTGACTTCAAGCCCGTTTTCCCTTGCTGCAGAGCTGACAAACTGCCAGAATCCCACAGCCTGGTCGGGTGATACTGCCATGGTAAGATCACTTTCTGCAACAGCCATGTATTTCATATCATCGGGAACATCATTTTTTCTGAGAATGGGTTCAATTACCGGGAAATACCTGTTTGCTCTCTTTAACAGAAGCAGGGTGTGCGATTGCCAGTATACATTAATCAATAATTCCCTCTCAAGGTTTTCCCTGACATCAATATATTCCAGTGGTACCCGCTCACCGGCAAATTCAAGTTCTTCAGGCAGTTCAACAGGATATACCGCATATCTCTGCGCTGTGATAATCTCATCAGGTTTTTCAGGTACAGCTTCCCTGCGGGCAAAAATAAAAAGGCAGGTAATCAGAATAAGGGATGAAATGGCAATTAAACCGAGCAATAACCGGCTGGTATGAATTATAGTCTTTTTCATGTTGGTATATTCTTTTGATCGACAGGATTACAATCTCTACCTGCAGGCAAGGTTAAATCCAGAACCTACAAAATTAGCTTTTTTTGAATAAAATCAGAGGGATGAAAATGATTGGATCAGAAATAAAAACTCAGACCCGTAAAAAGTCCAACCGAATAGGGATGAGAGGAGACAGCAGAAGATTTATTAATTGAATTAAGATAATATCTGAATATTGGTTCAAGATTAAGGTTAAGCCTTTTTGAGATAGCGTATTCAAGGCCCATACCTATGATGCTGCTATAGTTAACAGACTTAATATCAGTTGTTTTACCTATCTTTTCTTTTGATCCATCATCCAGAAAATAGGCATTACTCCCGATAAGGAAATTAGTGCTCAGACCACCCAGGAGATTAAAATCAAGTTTCCTGTCAAGTAATTTGAACCTGACAATCATTGGAACTTCAAGATAATCAAAATTCTGGATAATCTCTCCCTCATAAATCTGGGTGTTAAGATTACTGGAATTGGTTGGTGCATATGTTTGGTCCCGGTATAGATCATAGTTTGACAGGTAATAAACATCACCGCCGTTCGAAACAGAAATGGTCCCGGAGGAATTACTGACTGCATGATATTTATATATGGATGAGCCTCCAAATGTTTCAGCATCTGTGTTGTCCAGAAAATAGGCATAATCGACTGATAATCCGATTTTTGAGTAATAAATGCCTGACTGAATTGAGATTCTTTTTGCAGGAATATAATTTACATTTACCCCACCAGCATAAGCAATCAGTCCTGATTCAATCTGATCATAAGTACTGCCTGAATTCATTTCAGCCTTCTGTAATCCCATCCCCAAAGAACGGTAACTGTAAATTGGAGAAACCTGTGTGCCAACAGCCCATCTGTGTTCAATCCTGTCTCCCTGACCCGGCAAGTCAGAAAGATATAACTCATCCAGGTTTTCATCAGTAACAGGTTCTTCAGGTGCCGTTTTGCGATGGTATTGATCTGAACCTGCGGGCTTTCTTTCCCGGTAAGGTATCCTGTAATCCAGATTGGATATATAATTCATCTCCATGAAGGCGAGTTCAATACCGCTTTGAGTTGGGCCGGTTATGCCTTCAGTATGATCCACCAGTTCTGAAACCGGTATGCTTTCATCCAATGATTTATCAAATTCTGCAAGCAGTTCCCTTTTCTCATCCACTGTCTGTTTTTCTATCTGAAGGATTCCAGGTCCCGTGGCGGATTTCTCATCAACCGGTTCCTCTTCATCCATATCCCCCGCCTCTGCATAAACAGGTAATGTTTTTTCTGTCTCCTTAAAAACAGAGTCTGATGTAGATTGTTCCAATGTCAGCACCCTACGTTCATCAGTATTCCTGATCAAAAGGTAACTCAGTGATAGGACAGTTAAGATTGCTATGCTGGCTGCAACAGGAGCAAACCAGGCTATCCCTTTTTTCTTCATCCCCCGGTCAAGCTCATCCCTGATATGATCCCACACTTCAGACGGGGGCTCTTTTTCCCAGTTTCTTAACTTGCTATTGAAAATCCTGTCAATATGGTTTTTTTTCCCGTTCATTTATTATTAGAAACTTAAAATTCAGGAAAACTGGAATGTTGGAATAATGGAATAATGCCTTTACCATTATAAACCATTCCATTATTCCATCATTTCTTTCTTTAATAACCGATATTCTTCGATGAATGATATAATATTTTCACCTTCTTCTGCAATATACCCCTGGCTCTTGCCAGGTTTGATTTGGAAGTCCCGATTGTGATACCCATCATCTCACTGATCTCTTTGTGTGCATACCCTTCGATGGCATACAGGTTAAAAACCATTCTGTACCTGGGAGGCAACTCCTGAACCAGTTTGATCAGATCACCTGCGGATAATTTCTCAAAAACCCCTTCATATAACGGTTCCTCTTTCTTCATTTCCTGATCAGTTAATGGATATAAGTGCAGCTGGCTTCTGTATCTTTCAAGGGCTGTATTAATCATTATGCGTCTGATCCAGCCTTCAAATGATCCCCTGTGATCAAACTGCCCTAGTTTTTGAAATACTTTAATGAATCCCTCCTGTAAAATATCTTTTGCATCATCATAATTATTTGAATATTGCAGACATAATCCAAACATCTTTGATGAAAACATTTTATATAGTTTTTCCTGACTTATCCTGTCTTCATCAAGACATCCTTTAATTATGTCGTTCAACGGGTCCACCAAAAGCACTTAATGTGAAATTTCTACATAAAATTATGACAATATTCTGGTGGACAAAAAGTTTGCCAATTTTAATATTTTGCATGCACCTATCACACAGATGAAAAATGAAGCCCTGAGGTTGCGTACGCAACCAATTTATTCCAACGTTCATCTCAGATATAGTTATTTGGTAAATTCATATGCAAGTTGTGTATGTGGGGTTCCCCGGCAAGTTGGTCCGGTTTTTAACCGGACCTTACTTGCCGGCGCTGGATGTAATTGTAACGTCCGGTTTTTACCCGGACCTCACTTACCAATATTGGATGAAACTGTAAATGGGCTTTGTCACAACCTCATTAAAAGGTTTCTCGCAAAGTTCGCAAAGTTTTAGTAAAAGATCGCAAAGGCCTGATTAACATTGATTTGGTTTTTGCAAGCTTGGTGTTCTCTTTGCGTTCTTTGCGTGAAAAATAATTTGTGCCACAGCCTTACAATCAAATAGGCTAGCGTATGGCAGAAAAAATCAGGTTTTAGCAGCACACTACAACCTGGTATGTTATTGTGCACCAACAAGGGGTTCTGGATGCTGAATCCAGTAAAACAGCCCCGAAATTGATTGATTAAATACCGGTCTAACATTTTAAGAACAAATTTGAAAAATCTGATAATAAGGATAATAATTCTTATACTCATTCTCCTTTTCTTCCAGGAATGTGACAGTATTGAGAAGAATGGATTCATTGAGCCGGAGACAACTCATGGCATTATTAGAGATTACCGTTATATGAATGGATGTGGAATGGTCATTGAAATGGATGATGGAACAATTATTGTTCCTTATGCTCTCGACACAAGCCTGTTACTGGCTGACGGACAGGAAGTTGAAATTACCTATACTGTTATTACAGATATCAATTACACCTGTGGAGCAGGCTTACTGGCTAAAATATCCTGGCTCGAGATGGTGGGATGTGGCCCTGTGATAATGGAAAGTATCCACGGCAGTTCCCTTCCACTGGACTTTCCTGCTAATCCCTTCAGGATTTTAAGTGCAGAAATTAACAATGACTGTCTGGCTATTACCCTTTCCTATAGCGGAGGATGCGGGATTCATGAATTCATAATGTCCTATAGCGAATTACCGAGCTTCAGCCCGTATACAGGCACTTTAACCCTGTCACACAACGCCCATCGCGATATGTGTGAGGCATGGATAACAAAAACAATAAGCTATGATCTCACTGCATTACAGCGGGATGGATCGGACATGGTCAGGCTGTCTCTTAAAAAAGCAGGAGATCCGGATTACCGGTTAGTCATTGATTACTACTATAAATGAATCACCTCGTTATAGGCTGCTGCACTCGCTTCCATGATGGCCTCCGACATTGTCGGGTGAGGATGGATCGACTTGATAATCTCGCGTCCTGTTGTTTCAAGAGTTCTGGCAACCACCATTTCAGCAATCATTTCCGTCACATTGGCCCCGATCATGTGTGCTCCGAGTAATTCACCATATCTTGCATCATAGACAAGTTTTACAAAACCATCCTTTTCTCCTGATGCATTGGCCTTTCCTGAGGCTGAGTAAG
>LJUQ01000112.1 GCA_001304505.1 Bacteroides sp. SM23_62_1 | reverse complement strand
TAGGCGGATCGTCGGGATGACTTGTATTTATCTCAGGTTTTGTACTTATCCGATGGCTTCGAGTTGTCGGATGATTGATTATACACGCTCCGTTCACACATCTTTACGTATACAGAATCTCAGTCATTTATCTTCACCACGTTTCTCCAGTACCTCACCTTCCCAACACCTTCTTTATCTTCGCTGCCATCAAACGACAGGTAGAAATAATTGGATTTCTGGCTGAATAATGTTTTACCCTTAAAATCGATCCTGGTTGCATTTACTATAGTATAATCTATTTGACCGGATTTCTTTTCAGTATAGAACATATCAGCATTTGTTTCAAACGGACCGTAAGTTACCTTGCCTGACTCCCATGTATATTTAGGCCTTCTGTAGTCACGGACAACATCCATCCTGAGATCGCATTTGACACCCAGGGTGATAGTTGTTTCTCCATTCAGTATCTCAACCGCCATTCCCAGTCCCGTTTTATCTGAATCGAGATAATTTATCTTTTCCATCCACTTTGATGAATTTACACTTTCATGATGAGGTATGAGGATCGTAACAAATCCGATGTGTTGCCCCTGTTCGAAAAATTGTCCTGTATACTCAGCGATCATATATTCATCCTGGTAATAGCGTTTTTCTTTCTCAACCTGTTCGAAACGATAATGATTTTTAGGGAAATATATCCATAGACGGGTCTCAGGATTCAGACTTTCATTTCTGAGAGAGTCATAACGGGTATTATACCAGTGATCTCCACTTTCAACAATCTCACGGGTATGCCACAGGTTTGCCGCTGTAAAAAATGCTTCAGTACGGGATTTGAAGACATCAAAAACTACATACAAGCCCGGATCCTTAATCCATACAATCACCCTGTCCCATTCATAGTCCAGGTTGTCATCAATCAGTCGTGTACGGCTATAATCAAATTCCGGGAAGGTCAGGAAATCTAATTTTTGTGTTCTAACCTTCCTGTAGGAACCAGCATTTCGAAGGAAATCCAATACAGATTGTGCCGGTATTTCTGGGTGGCCATCCGCACTATAGCGATATTCCCCCTTATCCTGTCCGAACCAGATCTTTTCCTGCCTGACACACAGCCTGTTATGAAAATAATCCTGACGGTATGCACCATAGGGCCCGCTTGGCATATAATCCCTGTAACCACCATCATGTAATAGTACCGAACCATTTTGCATTAACAGGACAATACTGTTCTCATCAGCATGTCCATGGGTCATCTTTTCTTCCTCAACCGGTATGGCATCACGCAGGTAATCCCGGTAAAGCAATCCTCCATCCCCCTCATCCCGGTAATTCAGTAGCATGTATGCTGATTGTGGCGACCACCCATCACGAAAAACGATCTTCTTCCCAATCATATCTTCCATGACCTCCATGCTTAGTTTATCGGGTTGTTCAGGTTTTATTGCATCTGATCCAAACCGCCAGGCATCTAACAAAAGGTAAGCGAGCCCGGTATTATGAATGGCATTCCAATCAATAAATCTGTCTGCTATGACATTGGCCGCCCATTTCATTTCAGCATCACTGTAAAAAGAGGCTGCAGCTTCAAAAAAAACAAGAAACCTGGACCAGTTCGACTGCCAGTCGGCATCACCGAAGTCAGGTATCATGCCGTCCGGGCACATCAGATAAAGAAAATACCGGGCATAATAATACATCTCCGGTGTCCTTAATAGTTCTTCCATTTCCCCTTTTACATCTGCGTATCCAAGAAGCGAATAGAGCCAAACTCCATGGTAAATCATTGCATCTTCAATTTCCCAGTTTCCCAGGTTATCGCCAGCAAGAGCTTCTTCATACATTTTCCACTGCTTTACATCCGTATGATCCGGCAGCGCTTTCACTGCCCATGTCAGTGTTTCAGCCCTCAGCATGGCCCTGTTCATAGCCCCCCATTCCTGGCTTAACAGAGTATAATTTATGCTGTGGGCAATAATTTCCTCCATCTGTCTCTGTTGCTTTTCCTTCAGGAATCCTTTTTCCTTAAGGATATAAAAAGGACGGATATAACGCATGGTTGTAAAAAAATCCGGAAGTGCCGGGACACCATCAGCATAATCAATCCTTTTCTTCACAGCATCTGCCGGGTATTCACTTTTAAACACGCTATACCTGAGCAGTGTTTCCAGGGCCCTGTCAGCATATTCCTTTTTCCCTTCCAATTGATAAAGAGTGGCATATATAGTGGCCATCTCAAGAAACCGGCCCGGTGAACGGTAACCGAAAATATTCTCAGGATCAATGCTTTTCCTCCATACTTCTTCCAGTGAATCATAATGCTCCCATGTCCAGTCGGCTGAGGACCTGGCAAATTCGAGGAATCTTTTAAGTGGAACTGAAGCAATATCTTCCTGCGTATAAACTCTATTGAAAGACAATAAAAGTAATGCCAACTGCAAATATCTGATGAGTTTCATCGGGTCAGATTTTAGTTTGTTGTATCATTAAAGATAAGTACAAAAACGAAGAGTGTGGATTGGATGATGGATTTTTTAAGAAGGCTCAGGTGAAATGGTTGTCGGTTGTCAGTTGTCGGTTGTCGGTTGATGAAGAAGTCTAAGGCTGAGGCTAAGGAAGGGTACATGGTGCAGGATTTAAAGTTTAAAGTTTAAAGTTAGTGTGGGTTTGGAGCGATGGGTGTGAATGCAGGAATTGGTGAAAGAGAAAAGGTGTGAAAAGGCAACAATAGAAAAGGCCCTGAAGGGGCCAGACTATGAATAGTCAGGGGTGAAACTCCTGGTCGGGAAAGTTCATATAACATTCAACCCTGAAGGGGTTGAAAAAGTTCTGCCGATTGTCAATCGGCAGCATATATACAGAGGATGAAACAGTAACCCCGGTTGTTAACCGGGGCAAATGGTTCCTGGTTCCTTGTTCCTTGTTCCTTGTTCCTTGTTCCTTGTTCCTTGTTCCTGGTGTGTGGGAGTTAGGGGCATTGTGTGTAGTGCTGCCGGTTTTCAACCGGCGATATATATCAACGAAGATTGACATAGAAAAGTCCGGTTTCCAACCGGATCTCTTCAAAGTTTTGCTTTTGCCTGCCTGCCGGAAGCAGATTTCGAATTTCGTTTCTCGCTTTTCTCTTTTATTTCGATTTTTCGTTTTTCGCTATTTCGAGTTTATTTCGATTCTCGTTTTTCGCTATTTCGAGTTTATTTCGATTCTCGATTTTCGCTATTTCGATTTTTCGATTTTCGCTATTTCGAGTGTGCCTTTCTGCCTGCAGGCAGGCCCCTACCCCCACCTGATTTTACTGAACACCACAAATACCATCATCTCCTCCGATATAAAGCTAAATGCTCCTTTCGATTTCAGGATATGGGAAGCGATGGCTGTCATGGCCCAGCCGTCATCCTCATTGCCCGGCCACTTGGATTGAATTAATTTTTCTATCCCATGTTTTTCCCCGAATGCCTTCACTTTGAACATTTCCTCTTTCACATTGTCCAGAAGGTAGGGATTATCCCACGACCACATCCATGTATTGGATCGGTCGGAAACAGATCCTACAACATGAAAGGACATGATGACTTTTTTATCACCCTTTAAAGTAAACACCATCTCCCTGCTTTCCTGCTCATAATCCATCTGCTCATAATCATCGAGATTATACTTTTCTTTAATGATCTCCTGCTGTTCGAGCAGGTATTCACGGGATTTCTTTATAAGTTCTGTAAATTCTTTCTGGTCCATGATTTAAATATTTAAACGCAAAAAATAAAGAGGATATACAGAGTTAACAGAGCTAATATTATAAAGGTGTTAAGTCTTCTGCATACCGGAAAATCTTGTTGCCCTCAGTTCAAATAAAGATACAACTTTTTTTGTATTACACCACGGGGCTGTGTCACAACTGATTATTCACGCAAACCTGGTACTCATACTAACTAACAACCGAAAATACTGAATTTCTGCAATCCGCCAGCCGGCGGATACAGTTTTTCAGGACCAGAAACCATTCCTCCACATACAAACCCTTTAACCCTAACCCACCGATAACCGAGAACGGGAAACCGATAACTAATTTATTCCCCACACCCAATACTCATACACCAACTTTGAACCTTGAACTTTAAACCGGAAACTATTTATTTACCTTCCAAACTTCACCCTTACAACCTCCAGGCTTTCATTTGATCCGACAATTGTAAGTATATCACCCATCCTCAGACGTGTATAACCATGTGAGATGATCATATGATCACTGCGGGTGACTGATAAAATGATGACATCGTCAGGAAGACGTAAATCACGCAGGGCAAGTCCGGCAATATCAGGATTCTGGACCTCTACTTCAATGGTATCCTGCTCTTCCTGCATGCCAAGCAAAAGTGAGGTTGCCTGTGGTGACCGCACAAAATGATCCAGGAGGCTTACCATGGCGGTGGAAGGTTCCACAATTTTTGCTCCTAACCGGTGGAATCTTCCGAAATTCTGCCGCTGGTTCAGCCTGACAACCAGATCCCTCGTGCCATATTTTTCAAATGCGAGCTCACATATCCGGAAATTCTCCTCATCTGATAAAAGGGCCACTATAGCCATTGCCTTATCCGCCTCCAGCTTATGCATGGCTTCAGGATTGATATCCCCGATCTTGACGATCTCCAGGTCAGACGTCATGTACTCATCATAATGGTCTTCACGAAGGGCCACAATTTTAACACGCCAGCCATGTTTTATTAATTGCCTGGCCAGTGCAAATGATTGATTTTCAATACCAAAGAGGATGGCTGTACGTTCCGTCTCCGGGAATGTTCCATCTGCCCTGACATGACTTTCACCTGCATAGGTTATGGCCCACTTAAACAGCGGTGGCCCTACCAGCTGGTTTAAAACAATGACAGTCAGCACAAGTGTTGCAAAATCATTTCCCCAATTTAAAAATTCCGTCGCAACGACAGCTGTCAATCCAACACTCACACCGGCCTGGGTTATGTATGGCATCCAGGAAACCATAATGAACTTAAGAGGATCCCTTGCAAGAACTCCCCCTGTAAAACTTGTTATCATAAGCGACAATAACCGCAGAACAAATAAAAATAGTGCAATTAACCAGGTCTTTGTTAATACATCAACCGAAATAGTACTACCTATCAGGGTAAAAAACATTACATAAACTGGTGTTCCTGTCTCTTTAATCAATTTTAAAAATTCAGGACGGTGAGAACTATAGTTGGTCACAATAAAACTACCCAGTATACAGATCAAAAGTGGCTCAATATGAATTTCAGTGAAAAAGTGACTATAAGTTAGTTCACTTATAAAGTAACTTAACCTGAAGGTACCCCACCCCAGCAAAAGAATTACCAATGTTTTAATCCATAAAAAAGATTTGAATGAAAGGGCAATCCCCAGTAATTTGCCCAGAATATATCCGAAAATGGATGCTAAAGCCAGCTCAATGATAATCCTGAAAGCAAAAATGAGGTTTAAAGAGACCCCTTTGACAAAGGATCCGGCTATTGCAAAAGTTAGTGCAAAAAGTATAACCACCAGGAAATCAATTACGACAGTAACGCCCAGTGATGTTTGTGTAAATGGTCCACGGGCTCTCAGCTCATTCACTACAGCGATTGCAGATGCAGGTGAACGTGCAATGAAGATGGTACCTATCAGAATGGATACCGCCATCCTGTCATAAATTTCCATTCCCCTCATGAAAGGTATCATATCGGAAAGAAAGTAAACTACAAGACTGCTGAGGATGAAAGTGATAACCATCTGGGAAGCAGTAATCCAGGCAATACTTTTGAACCGGCTCCTCATCTCTGCAAGGTATAATTCCGATCCAACCGCAAATGCAATGAATGCCAGTGCAATATCATTTATGAACCGCAGATTGGAAACAGCCTCCCGTGATATAAGCCCCAGAATATCAGGACCTGCGATGATCCCAATCACCAGCAATCCTGTGATTAACGGTAGTCTTATAAGAAGAAACAACCGTGCTATCTGGTTTGCGGCCACAGCAACAATCAGGAATGCCGCCAGAAAAAATATTATCTGTCGGATCTCAGGCATCTGTTTTCACTTGACAAGAATGGTAAATTACAGATTTCGGTGATAAGAACAAAAATAAAAATAACCCGTGGAGCTTTTTAAGAGCTCCACGGGTTATCTCACCGGTTCATATCTTCCACTTACCGATTTTATTTTGCAGGTGCATTGATATTCCAATACTTTCACTTCAAAAAAAAATTATTTTAAAAAATTAAATGAAAAAACTTGCAAAACTCATTTAGTTTTTTCATTTTTGCGAACTTATTCAAATTCATATTGCTTGTGTAATAAGAATAGTTTAAGAACTGAAATGTATAAACAGGAATTTTTTCCACAGGTTCTGCTGAACTTAAAGTGCTGGTTTTGTTTTATCTGCGAAACCTGTCAGCCTGAGGCTGATCTGCATATGCATCTGCGATCCTGAAAGGTATCGGTACTGTGAGAAGCCTTTAAAAATTCCGAATTGAGTGCATACCATTTTACTTTCAGGATATTACTCCTGGGTAAAATAAATATAAACGATTAGAGTGGATATCAGAGAACGGATCATTAATGAAGCTTTTGGACTCTTTGTTAAGTTTGGGATAAAGAGTGTCACGATGGACCAGATTGCCAGCCATCTGGGCATCTCCAAACGAACCCTTTATGAAAACTTCAGGGAAAAAAATGAATTACTGAAAGAGGGTATTGAGCATTTCAGAGGGATCATGCTGGCAGAGGCAATGGAAACAATCAATAAATCTGATAATGTGATCCAGAGTCTGTATCATATTGGCAAGCATGGTGAAGAGATGAGGAAGCGTGTCAATCCGTTATTCTTTGAAGACATCCGGAAATACCATCCTGATATCCATTCAAAAATATCCGACAGAAGCCGCAATAAAGAATATTCAATTATGCTTACCCTGATCAGGAAAGGGATTAACGATGGAGTATTTAAAAAAGGTTTAAATCCGGAGATCGTGAATGAGTTCTGGCATGAGGTCATGAATATTTTTATGAACGAGGAAATATTCCCAAGGAACCAGTATAGCCAGGAAGACCTGTTTAAGAACATCATCATGCCTTATTTCCTGGGTATCGCAACACCGAAAGGACAGGCTTTGATCGAACAATATTTCAGGAACGAGGTCAATTTATAAACCGGCAGACTGACTGCTTAAAATGTATGAAGGACAATGAAATAATAAGTGTTCCCGATAATTCGGAAAAGTTACGTATCAAAAGACACTAATTAAACAATATGAGCTCAGATTTGTTAAAATAATCCGGTACTTGATTCGTCTCAATATGTATATAAAAAAACTGTCACCGGGCTTAGAATCATCAGTGGTTCTGCCGGAAAATGTATTAAACAATAAGGCCACTATGTTAACATCAGTATAAAACACATTTATCATGAAAAAAGTCCCAATAATAATAATGTTATCCTTAATCATCAATGGATTCCAATTGATTCAAGCACAGCAGGATCTTTCTTTAACACTGGAGGAGGCTCAATCTTATGCCATTGAATACAATAAAGCCATCAAGAACGCCGAACTGGCTGTTGATGTCGCGAAAAAAAGGGTAATGGAAACCCTGGCTGCAGGATTACCACAGATGGATGCATCCATGAATTATAACAATTTCCTTGGTGCTGAAATAGAAATCAAGTTCGGGGAAGGTATGCCTCCCACCAGGATCCCTTTTAAACCTACCAGCAATTTATCCATTACTGTTGGCCAGCTTATTTTCAGCGGAAGTTACTGGGTTGGTTTACAGACTACAAGAATCTATCATGATTTAGCAAAATCAAATTATGAGAAAAGTGAAATTGAAATACGGGAACAGGTTGCGCTGGCCTACTATTCTGCCCTTGTTTCTGAAAGGTCGGTGAATATCATCATGAAAAATCTTGAGAATATAAATGATGTATATAACAGCACCAGCACAATGTATTCTGTTGGGATGGCCGAGATCACCGATGTGGATCAGCTGGCGGTACAGGTATCCCTGCTGGAAAACGCCTCTAAATCCGCAGAGAGACAGGTTGAGATGGCCTATAACCTTCTCCGTATTCAGCTTGGTGTAAGTGCCGAGACAAATATCACCCTGACACAAACTCTGAATGAGATTCTTACGGATGTTGATCTTCTGGCTACTCTATCTACTCCGCTGGAACTGAGTAAAAACATTGATTTCCAGATGATGAACAAGCAGCAGCTGATCTCGAAAAAACAGATCGACATGGAGAGGATGAATTGTCTTCCAACGATTACCGGGTTTTACAGTAACACTCAGAAAGTGCTTAAACCGGATTTTGACATGACTCCGCCAAATCTTATCGGTTTGCAGATGAATGTTCCCATTTTTGCTAGCGGCATGAGAAAAGCAAGGGTCGACCAGGCGAAAATAAATTATGAAACAGCGCTGAACAATAAGTCCCTGCTTACAGACCAGTTGATGATTCAGGAAAAACAATTAAGGTATAATCTCACAACTGCCATGGAACAGTATGAATCGCAGAAAGAGAATGTCGAAGTTTCAAAAAGAGTATATGATAATTTAAACCTGAAGTATCAGCAGGGACTGGTCTCAAGCCTTGACCTGACAACCGCCAACAATAATTACCTGCAGGCTGAAACCAACTATATCATGTCAATGATGCAATTACTTCAGGCTGACCTTGCTTTGAATAAACTGTTAAACACACTCTGAAACCCTCATGCACTAACGTACAAAACAGGATATGAAAATACGTGAGGATTCAATACGAAACAACTTAATATACAATAACATAGTTCAATTATTTTCGAATAAAATAAATATTAAAAACCTTATATAACAAACTAAAATGAAAAAGATTTTTCCATTTATCGGCATGTTAATTATGATGGCTTTAAGTTGTACCGCACCGAATAAGGACCGGTCGCAATCCAATCCGTCCGGCATGTCGGCTGATACGGTAGCTGAACAGCAGGCTGTTGAGAATGTCCGGACCCTCCAGATCGAAAAACAGAGGATTGCCAGGACAATTGAATACTCATCGAGTATTATCCCTAATGAAGAGGTGCACCTGGCTTCTGCATCACCTGGTAAAATTGAACGGATTAACGTAGAAATCGGTGACCGCGTGAAGAAGGGGGACATCCTGGTTCAAATGGACCGGACACAGCTTCATCAGGCTATGGTTAATTTAAAAAATACTGAAACTGATTTCATGAGATTGGATACGCTGAATAAAGTCGGAAGCATTTCAAAGCAACAGTATGACCAGATGAAAGCACGGTATGAGATCGCCAAATCAAATGTTGAGTTCCTCCAGGAAAATACAACTTTGAGAGCACCTTTCGATGGTGTGGTCTCAGGGAAATATTATGAAGATGGCGAGCTTTACAGCGGCATGCCAAATACTTCTGCCGGAAAGGCAGCCATCCTGTCAATCGTTCAGATTGATCCGTTAAAAGCCGTCGTAAACATTTCCGAAAACTATTTCCCCCAGGTTAGAACCGGTATGGATGCGAGGGTCACCACCGACCTGTACCGGGATAAAACCATTACTGGTAAAGTACTCAGGGTATATCCAACGATCGACCCGACAACCCGCACTTTCACAATGGAGATCAGGATCGATAATAAAGATAATCTTCTGAGGCCCGGCATGTTCTGCAGGGTCTCAATGAACCTGGGAGAAGAAATGGCATTGGTGGTTCCGGCCGTTTCTGTCCTGAAAATGCAGGGTTCGAATGAAAGGTATTTGTTTCTTGAGGAACAGGGTGTAGCCCGGTATGTGGCCGTTACCATCGGTACACGGTTTGATGACAAACTTGAAGTCATATCAGATGAGATCCGGGAGGGCAGTAACCTTATTGTAAGCGGACAGGCCAGGCTGGTGGATGGCGCCTCTGTTAAAGTGATCACAGATTGAGTGATGAATAAACCAGCCATCTGTAAATAATGAATAAAAAACTCCAATTAGATCAAAATGAGCATATATAAAAGTGCAGTAAACCGACCTGTTACAACAATCATGCTTTTTACAGCAATTATTGTGATGGGTATATATTCGATGGTTCAGTTACCGATTGACTTTTATCCTGAAATTGAACCACCCTTTATCTCTGTCATGACAACCTATCCCGGGGCGAATGCCTCTGACATTGAGACCAACATAACCAGGACCCTGGAAGATGCTTTCAATGCTATTGATAACCTGAAAGAAATCACCTCCACATCCTATGATAACCTTTCCGTTATCTTCATCGAATTTGAGTGGGGGGCCAATCTTGATGAAGCCACCAATGATCTTCGATCGGCCATTGACATGGTATTTGATGCCCTCCCGGATGATTGTGACCGCCCAAGTGTGTTCAAGTTCAATACTGCGATGATGCCGATACTTTTCTACGCTATTACAGCAGAGGAAAGTTATCCGGGCCTTGAGAGGCTGATTGACGAGAAAATCATCAATCCCCTGAACAGGATTGAGGGAATCGGCTCCATAGCTATGGCAGGGGCACCACGGCGTACCGTATATGTGGATATCGATCCCCAACGCCTGGATGCTTATAACCTCACCATAGAACAGATCGGAAGCGTCATTGCGGCAGAAAACCTCAACATGCCTTCCGGTAAGGTTAAAATGGGCGAGTTGGAATACCAGCTTCGTATCCAGGGTGAATTCAGTGAGAGCTACCAGATCCAGAATATTGTTATTGGAAATTATTCCGGGAAAACTGTTTATTTAAAAGATATTGGCACTGTCCGTGATACCATTAAAGACCTGTCGATTGAGGAACGTATCAATGGCCAGCAGGGATTGCGCATGTTTGTGATGAAGCAATCGGGTGCAAATACCGTGAAAATCGTCAGGCAGGTAACCAACCAGCTTGAAGACCTGGTAAATACCCTCCCGCCTGATATTAAGATCGAACCGATTTTTGATACCTCATCATTCATCAAGGATGCAATCAGGAACCTGAGTAAAGCCATTATGTGGGCCCTGATTTTTGTTGTCCTGGTTGTTCTGTTCTTCCTTGGCAGGTGGAGAGCTACCTTTATTGTTGCACTGGCCATCCCTGTATCGCTCATTACCTCTTTCATATATCTGAACTTCACTGGAAATTCAATCAATATCATATCACTGGCATCACTATCGATAGCTATCGGTATGGTTGTGGATGATGCCATTGTGGTCCTTGAGAATATCTCCAGGCATATTGACCGGGGCAGCAGTCCGAGGGAAGCATCCATTTATGCAACCAATGAGGTGTGGTTGGCCGTTATTGTTACAACACTGGTTATTGTTGCCGTCTTTCTGCCGCTCACCATGGTATCCGGATTAACCGGTGTTATGTTTAAACAGCTTGGATGGATTGTTACCATTACCGTTGTTACATCAACTGTGACCGCCATTTCCCTCACACCGATGCTCACTTCCAAGCTCCTGAAGCTTAAAGTTACCGGAGAGAAAAAGAAAAATAGTCTGTATGATTCAACATTTGGTGTCTTCCTGAACTGGCTGGATGGTTTTTATGTAAAAACCCTCAGTTGGGCATTGCGGCATAAGGGTTTTGTGATCACTGCGAGCATGATCCTGTTCTTTTCCTCTTTCTTTCTGTTAAAGTTTGTCGGGACAGATTTCATGCCTGAATCAGATGAGAGCCAGTTAAATGCTGCTATAGAACTCCAGCCGGGCATACGTGTTGAAGAAACAATAAGAACCACACGCAAACTTGAACAGCTTATCAATGAAAGATACCCTGAAGTGGATCTTATATCTACATCCACCGGTGCAGATGATGAAGGCGGGTTTATTTCAATGTTCTCCCAGAGTGGTTCAAATATCATCAATCTATCTATGAGACTGATACCGGTCAGTGACAGGGAAAGAACTGTATGGGAGATTTCTGATGATCTCAGGGAACAACTCGACCAGATACCGGAAATCATTGATTATAACGTGAATATGTCAACCATGTTTATGGGAGGGAATACCGTAGATGTGGAGATATATGGGTATGATTTTGATAAAACATCCAGACTGGCCCAGGAAATTCTGAATACAGTGAAAAATATTGATGGAGCGGTGGATGTACAAGTCAGCCGTGAAAAAGAAAAGCCTGAGTTACAGATCGTGCTGGATAAGGAGAAGCTTTCAGAACATGGACTGAATACTGCCATGGTGTCTTTGTATATCCGGAACCGTGTGGAAGGGTTGATCGCATCCCGTTTCAGGGAGGAGGGTGATGAATACAACATTGTTGTGCGTCTCAAGGAAGAATACAGAAATTCCATTACTGATCTTGAAGAGATCACCATTATGACACCTATGGGTAAAAAAATCAAGATCGGCGAACTGGGAGACGTGAAGGAGTACTGGAGTCCACCCAATATACAGAGGAAAAGAAAAGAGCGTATTGTAACTGTATCTGCCACACCTTCGGGGATTTCCCTGGGAGAACTGGCAACCAAAATAAGATCAGAGATCGGTAGTGTCGATATCCCGCCTGACCTGATGGTGGTGGTTGGCGGAGCCTATGAAGACCAGATGGAATCCTTTCTCGACCTGGCTATGCTGATGGTTCTCAGTCTTGTGCTTGTTTATCTCGTAATGGCATCCCAGTTCGAATCCTTCAGGATACCGCTGGTGATCATGTTCGCAGTGCCATTTTCCTTCACAGGTGTGATCATTGCATTGTTTATTACCAATACCACCCTGAGTGTAATTGCAGGACTGGGTGCGGTCCTGCTGATCGGAATCGTTGTAAAGAACGGGATCGTTCTGGTCGACTACATTAACCTGATGCGTGACCGCGATTACGAAATGTTTGAAGCCATTACACTGTCAGGCCGATCCAGACTGAGGCCAGTTTTAATGACAGCTTTCACAACAATTCTTGGTATGCTGCCCCTGGCACTGAGCAGAGGCGAAGGATCTGAAGTATGGAGCCCGATGGGTATTACGGTTATCGGCGGACTCGTATTCTCAACATTTCTTACACTGGTAATTGTACCCGTTATATATTATGCATTCATGGGTAAAGTGAAGAGAGGCAGGTTTAAATATAATAGAAATGGATTGTTCGTGATTGGTAAGAATAAAGGAAGTTCGAAGGTGGAATAATGGAAGGATGAAGGATGGAGGATGGCAGAATGGAATGATGGAAGGATGGAAGAATGGAAGGATGGAAGAATGGAAGAATGGAATGATGGAAGGATGAAGGATGAAATGATGGAATGATTATAAATTGGTTTATTGGTAGATTGGTAAATTGGTCTATTGGTGTGCAGGAGTGTTGAGTTGGGGTTTATTGTTTCGATGGTTGCTATATAAAATATCTGCGAAATCTGCACTTATATCTGCGATAATCAGCGAGAAGCCTTTTAAACTTACTTGTCAAAATAATATCAATTGATAACGATTTTTTTTAACATTTAAAAATAATGCAAAGGGGAAATAAAGAAAACATGAAAGCTGTATTTATAATATTCAATCAGGCCAATACTGAAAAAGTTGAATACATGTTCGATATGATGGAAATCAGGGGCTATACCTGGTGGGAGAATGTAAAGGGAAGAGGGACTGAAACCGGTGAACCCCGTATGGGCACCCACACCTGGCCCGAAATGAATTCAGCAGCACTGACAATCATACCTGATGAAAAAGTAAAAGAAATTCTCGAAAACGTGAAGAAGCTGGATGAGGTGAATAAGGAAGTTGGTGTCAGAGCATTTGTATGGAATATTGACCAGGCATATTGATA
>LJUQ01000111.1 GCA_001304505.1 Bacteroides sp. SM23_62_1 | reverse complement strand
GATGAATGATGAATGATGGAATAATGGAATAATGGAATGATGGAAGAATAGAATGATGAATGATGGAATGATGAATGATGAATGAAGGAATAATGGAATAATGGAATAATGGAATGATGGAAGAATAGAATGATGAATGATGGAATCAAAATAATCCAGTAAGCCAATATTCCATTATTCCACTATTCCACTATTCCATTATTCCAGTATTCCATTCCAATCACTTTCCTTTAAGCCTGGATTAATTGTGCGTCCCCGGCATAATGTATTTTTAAATATTTTGTGACATATGGAACAAAAAAGATGTAATTGATGTCACAAATCCTGTGTCGGATATTATCTTAATTTATTTTTAGTTACTTTGACTTTCCAAAATAATGTGATTTTTTATGCATGAATTTTCTCTGGCATTAAATATTGTTGATGTTGTTACGGAATATGCTGTTAAAGAAAATGCTCTCGAAGTAAGGGAGGTGGAGATTGAGGTTGGTGAATTATCCGGGGTTGTCCGGGAAGCATTAGAATTCGCACTTAAATCTGCCGTCAAGGGAACATTGCTGGAGAAAGCTGAATGTCATATTAAAATCATCAAAGGAGAAGTCAGGTGTAACCAGTGTCAGTTCGAATTTGAAACGAACAATTTTTACACTGAATGTCCTGAATGTCATTCCTATTCATTCGAGATAATAAAAGGTAAGGAGTTGCGGGTGGCATCGATCGTTATTGAGTAAAAGGCATGGAGCATGGAGCATAGAGCATAGAGCATGGAGTCATAACATATCAAATTATTCAAAGCTAAATCTTTTCAAGTTTTGAAGTAATTAATACTTCTTAAATCAAAAATCGTTAATCTGAATTCTGAATTTTATTCTTCCTTAGCCTCAGCCTTAGCCTTCTTCCACTGCGACCATGAGACCACTGTGACAATTACGACCCTGTAAAACTACCTCGAACACGATAACAGTGAGACAATTGTGACAATTGCGACCCTGTAACACTACCTCGAACACTACCTCGAACACTGTAACAGTGAGACAATTGTGACAATTGCGACCCTGTAAAACTACCTCGAACACTGTAACAGTGAGACAATTGTGACAATTGCGACCCTGTAACACTACCTCGAACACTGCGACCATGAGACCAATGTGACAAGTGCGACACGGTGAATAAATAATCATTCCTTCTATTTAACTCCCGGCATCGAATAAGTCAGAGAACATTGTTTAATAAACGATTTGTAACTACCTTTGTGCGAATAAAAATTCAGAACCATGTGTGACACGTGCGGATGCGGACAACCAGGCAAAGAAGTGAAGATCATGAAACCGGGTGATGTTAACGGGGAGGAGAAACATCACCATACCTATACTCATTCTCATGAACATCATCATCAGGACGGGGATCATTTTCACACCCATGAACATGGGCACTCTTATGATCATGCTCATGATGGAATAACTCATGAACATGATCATATGCATAGTCATGATAATAATCATGGGCATGACCACAGTCATGAAAGCCATGAACATTCCCATGGAAGAAAGGTTGAAGTTGAACAGGATATCCTGGGCAGGAATAACCTGATGGCCGAACATAACAGGGGATATTTTGAGGCAAAGAATATTCTGGCATTCGACCTGGTTAGTTCCCCCGGTTCCGGTAAAACAACCCTGCTGGAAAAAACGATCCTGGAATTAAAGAAAGAGATCAGTTTTTATGTGATAGAAGGGGACCAGCAGACCATGAATGATGCGAACCGCATCCATCAGACAGGTGTACCTGTGATCCAGATCAATACGGGTGAAGGCTGTCACCTGGATGCTGATATGATTTACAGGGCTGTCAGGGAACTTGAACCGGCCAATGATTCCGTGTTGATGATTGAAAATGTTGGCAATCTTGTTTGCCCTGCATTATTTGATCTGGGCGAAACCAGGCGGATTGTCATCATGAGTGTAACTGAAGGAGATGATAAACCGGCAAAATATCCTTACATGTTTCGTACTTCCGATCTTTGTATCATTAATAAAACGGATCTGCTACCATACGTTGATTTTGACATGGATAAAGCCAGGGCATATGCACAACAGATCAATCCACAACTTCAATTCATTGAACTTTCAGCCAGGACAGGGGAGGGGATGGAAAAATGGTATGCGTGGTTCAGAACGTATAAGAAGAATCAGCCAGCATAGTCTTTTTTGCTGCGGAGTTATTCAGTAGTGCTTCAGTAGTTATTCAGTTGTCTTTTAAAAGTCATTGATGTATTCAGAATTTAGGTCATCCTGAAGAGCGAAGCCTGCCATATGGCAGGCGAGCGATTTCAGGATCTTCTTTATTCCAAACAAAGGTATATTTTATTCAATTGTCATTTAAATTACCACTTGTCTTTTGAACCAATTCATCCCTCGGTCTCTCCGCTCCCTCGGGATGACTTGGTTCATTCAACGGTTCTTGCACTCACCCGGTGATTTCGAGTCACCGGGTGAGTAATTTCCCACTTTCAAGCGGGCAACGCTTGTCTTGCTTCCCTGTCGGGATCATTTTTCACCTCGGAAACGTCATCGAGGATCATGGTTTCTCCGTTCTCAGGTGTATATTTTGGCCATTCGGGTAATTCTCCTCCATTCGGATCGCCCGTTCTCATGAAATTCAGTAATGCATCGGCCATTTTTTTCGCAAGTGCACGAGGGCGATCCCCTCCGCCGGTATGGGTTAACATCAGGTCGGTATTATAGAACCAGAAGCAGATATCCAGGCAATGGCGGGCCCTCATCCGGTAATCAAACAGGGGTGGCTGCCAGTCGAACCATGCAAGGTACAGGGGAGCAGGTTGTTTTGCTTTGGCGTTTGCCAGTTCAATCGTTCTTTGTCTGTTGCTGATGATCATAGACCAGATCTCTACCGGTCTTTTTTCAGGAAATGCCTTTGCATATGCATCCACAACCTCACCAGCCTTTTCTCCCATACCCTGAGAAAATCCTCCTCTTTCCTTAACCCTCTCTTTTACTTCCTCCAGCGTAATGTTTTCCAGCTCTGGCTCGGCAAGGTTGGGGGACATTTCATTGAATGTTGAACAAATGATCATCGGGATATCAGCAGCTGTCGGGGCAGGTTCAGGATAGTAGGGATGTTGTGGAAGAAAGGTCCCATCAACAACGGGATTGAAACCTCTGCGCATGAATCCGCCACCGGGACCCGACTCTTCGCTCAGTTTGCGGCTTGCAGTTGTGGCTATTTGATAATAGTCTTTCCAGGGTAATTCGTGCAGTTTATCAATCTTTGCAGCTGTTAGCCCGGCTTCTTTCAGAACATATGCACCCAGTTGCTCAGAGTATTCCTTGTCACCTGCCTGTGTTGAAGCACCGCTTAACACAAAAGCCTTGTGAAAGAGACCCCGGGCAGAGGGCATAGCGGTCAGTGTGGTTACTTTTGCACCTCCGCCTGACTGACCGATGATGGTTACATTATCGGGATCACCACCGAAGTTAGCGATATTGTCTCTGATCCATTCCAGTGCAGCAACGATATCCAGCATACCTACATTTCCTGATGCGGCATATTTTTCACCTCCCACTCCGGCGAGATTTGTAAAGCCCAATGGCCCCAGCCTGTGGTTGAGTGAACAGAATACAATATCTCCATACCTGGCCAGGTTTTCACCTTTATAGCCATCCTGCTCAATACCATTTCCGTTTGTAAATCCTCCACCGTGCAGCCACACGATGACGGGCCGTTTTATACCATCATTATAACCTGGTGTCCAAACATTCATTGCCAGGCAGTTTTCACTCACATCATCATAATTCCAATGATCAACGAAGGAGGCATAAGCATTTGCATAACGGTTATCCATGATCTGTGGTGCCGAATTGCCCCACCAGATGGCTGGTCTTATATCTGTCCACGGTTCCGGCTTCTGTGGAGGCATAAACCGGTTCTTGCCAGAAGTATCTGCACCATATGGGATACCACGGAAGGTGTAAATATCCCTGAGGATGAATCCTCTTACTTTTCCATGAGTGGTTTCGGTTACTGCGATATCATCTCCGATGAAGAGAATTTGTCCATCCTGTTCATCGTTCCCTGTAATTGAAGTACAGGATGAGAGGGCAAGGGATGGACCGATGCTGAGACCGGCAGCTCCTGCCCCGATTGTCTGAAAGAATTTACGACGGTTTGATTTCATGGCGTAATTAAAATTTGGCCCCCTACAGGGCCTTGATTAGTAATAATTCATATGTTATTGAAATTAAAATTTAGTCCTGCGGGATCACGAATATTATTTAATCCCCATCGGATCATAATGGATATATGATCCCCACGAGATCCTGACCAACATTAGCCCCGTTGATGTTGTGATTTATGGCATAAAAATATCCTAATCTAAATATTGACATTGCTATTTGAACAGGAGTGGGGCCAGTTCTGAGAGATATATCCGCCAGTTGGCCCAGGTATGCCCTCCTGTGCTTTCACGATATGTGTATGTGAAATCATGTTGATCTAGGGTATCAAGGAGTGTTTGTACACTGGCATATAAAAAATCCTCTTTTCCGCATCCGATCCAGTAAAGCTTCACACCGCTTTTTTTCAATGCCTCCAGTTTCCCGCCAAAATCCTGGGTTGAATCATCCATTCCTAAATCTCTCCTGGTCATCAGTCCCATGCTCATAATTCCAATATAGCTGAACATATCCGGGTTATTATTCGTTATATTTTGTGTTTGCATTCCACCCATAGATAATCCTGCGATTGCCCGGTTATCCGTATTTGCGATGACACGATAATGCTTTTCAATAAATGGCACCACATCTTTTACCAGGCTTTCTTCAAACAATCCGGATCCCATATTACCCGGCCCGGCAGCAGTTGGTTCAGCTGGTGGTAATACAGGAGCTTCTCCCGGCGCTGCTGGAATAAATGGATTTCCGTTGGTCATCACAACAATCATTGGCTTTGCCAGCCCCCGTGCGATAAGATTATCGAGAATCCGGGGAGCGAGTCCAAGAGTTGTCCATGCATCTTCATCACCCCCGGCACCATGAAACAGGTAAAATACCGGATAATTTTTATCACCATTTTCATAACCGGGTGGTGTATAGACGTACATACGCCGTGTCATATTTAAAGTCGGGGATTCATACCATACTTTTGACAGTGTACCATGAGGAACATTTTGTACTGTATACAAATCTGACTCTTTCCCCGGCACAAACAATATACTGGCATTTCTTGTGCCGTCACGCTTAATAAGAGCATTTACTGGATCCAGTACCTGTACTCCATCAACATTGAAGGAATAACCATAGAATTCCGGTTGTAGTGGTCCGATAGTAAGGCTCCACAAGCCTGTATCACTTTTTACCAGGTCTTCACTGGCTCCAAAACCGGCCATCCATTCGCCACTGACCGTTACGCGGGTGGCATTGGGAGCAAGAAGCCTGAAGGTTACTGTATTATCAGGATGGATTTCGGGCGATATAATCCGCGGACCCCGTTGGAATGATGGCCTTCGCGGGGCCGGCCTCTCGGCTTCCGGTTCCTGGGCAACTACATCGACTGTTACAATCATCAAAATTGCTAACAAGCCAATAAAAGATAAAGATGAGTTTTTGAAAATAGACATGTTTTAATCTCCTATTTGTTTAATTATTATATCATGATGGATTCGTCCTGCTATATGCATGTCAAGATAATATTCTAATATTTTTATGAGTAATTTATTTAACCACAAAGTACACAAAGGTTATCACCAAGATACACAAAGGTTCCTTATCAGACTCCTTTGTGTACCTTTGGGTTATCCTTGGTGTTCCTTTGTGGTAAAAAATTTTATTAGATCTTGTGATCAGAATTATTTCAAGAAATATTATTTTTTATATTTCTCCGTCCTGCTGTCATTTATTGTACCATTCCAGTTAAGACCGAATGCAAAATCATAGGTATTACCTTCGGAATCGACATAACATTCCATATCATGTGGTACATCTTCATATTGCAATTCAACAGTTTTCATATTTGCAGGCATTTGCATGGGCAGCAGCCCGGATGGTTCGGCAGCACCAGTAAGGATATCAAGTAAAGCCTGGTCCTGTACCTCGAAATGGGCAACAATAGCATGTACATCTTTTTCAAATTCACTGAAAACCATTGGATTGGATAAATTTGCCAGGACAATGACCGGTTTTCCATTCATTTTTTTCACAGTCTCCTTGATCATCTTTAAATCAGTTTCATTAGAGGGTGTCACTGATTTACCCTTGTAGGATCTGTTTGTAAATGGTTCGAGAGGATCACCTCCGGCGATACTTGGATCACGTGCATCGGGAGCGGAATACTTGATATACTGGAGGCTGATCGGGAAATAACCGTTTCCGCCTTTTTTTACGTCATCACCATTATACCCCCTGCCTGTCTCCGGGCTATTGATAAACACGAGTGCGACATCCGCTTCCTCAGGATCCTCTGTCACATTAAAATATTTATTTGCGATATCCATATTAACCGGATCGGCAATCCTTTCGGGCGTTTGATTCCCAAACCAATCCCTCCCTGCGGGGGTGATTCTTTTCGGTATGAATACAGTTAATTCTTTTTGCAGTGGCAGAACCTGATCTTTATTTTTCAGCATCACGATGGACTTCAGCTGTGCTTCATAACCGGCTTTCATGAACTCAGCATTTCCAACTGTACCGGCTGAGATTTCAGGGTTGAGGTAAGGATTTTCAAAAAGTCCTACCCTGAAGATATTCATCAGCAGGCGGACTGCTGATTCCTCAAAGCGGGCACGGATATACTCTGTTCCATGGTCCTCCACCCCCTTCTTGAAGGCTTCAATAACCGGGCCGGCGTCATTATTTCCACCAAACTGGTCGACACCTGCCATGATTATTCTGTAATGTCTTTCTGCCACAGTATAACCTTCTTCAACACCCCAGCAACGTCCTCCTCCCATCATATTCGATATGTCTGGGCTTTCATTCTCGGTAATGCCCCAGTCCGTGCAGACAACGCCATTATAATTATACTGGCCACGAAGCAGGTCATTGATTATATACTGACTGTAAGCGTTGCCAACATTTTCATTATACACCGTATCCTGCTCATAAGATATGGTGTAGTATGGCATGATTGCTGAAGCCATACCTGTTTTGCCTTCAAGCTTGAAAGCTCCATCAGTAAAAGGTTTCAGGTGCTCATCGAAATTATTGCCGGGATAGACAGCATATTTCCCGTAGGCAAAATGGGCATCTCTTCCTCCTTCCCCCGTACCGCCACCGGGCCAGTGTTTTGCCATGGCATTCACGCTTGAATAGCCCCATCCGTCTGAAATTTCAGTTGAATCGGGGGAGGTCTGGAAGCCGTCGACATAGGCCCTTGCCATATCGGTTGCGAGCAATGGATCCTCTCCGAAGGTACCGTTTACACGGTTCCACCTCGGATCGGTAGCAAGCTCTATCTGCGGGGAAAGGGCTGTGGCTATCCCCAGAGCCCTGTATTCAACAGACGCTATCTCACCGAATTGCTTTACAATCTCAGGATAGAATGTTGCAGCCAGTCCAAGAGAGCCGGGCCACATGGATATTGTTCCCCCGGCACCCAGGTTATACTCTGCATTGGCCCTTATCCTGTGACGTGGATCCGAACTGATATTGATAGGTATACCGAGGCCTATTCCCTCAACCAGTGCCTGGGCGTTATTGTTCCATTCGGCTGCAACAGCCGGACTTTCAACAGATGTGATCAGGACGTGCCTCAGGTTATCGTTGGTCAGGAATTCTTTCTGACTGTCAGAAAGATCGGATGGCTTTGCACCACTCTCATTATAGGGCTTCCCGTCATAAGTTGCGGCAAAAGGACCTCTGCCGCCTGCCGGGATAGACTGGTGAGAACTGTATAACATCAGCCCGGCTATCTGCTCAACAGTCATTTTTGAAGCAAGGTCTTTTGCCCGTTCCTCAGCAGGTAGCCTCCAATCTTCATATCTATCCAGGATACCATCCTTATTGAGATCTTTAAATGCATATCCCTTATCCGTTATAATCGTAACTCCAGAAGTTGCAGAATAGCCAAGGGTTTGTCCACCTTTGTTGGTTACAATCCTGATAGTTCCAGATTCTGTTTCGGACCATTTCTGGCACCCGCCAAGAAAATAACAAATAAGAACACCAGAGATAATGAGAATGTAATTTCTAGCAGTGTTTTTCATGATGGTTTTAAGGTTAAGTTATTGGTTTTAATTAATAGTCTTGTATTTGTTTTGATAGGATAATAAGCTAAAGATGATGGATTCTGAATACTTTGCAGAGACAGATGTACTAAACAAAGATATTGATATTTGATTGTAATGGTGCATTTCAGCCGGATTAAATATCATGAGATGAATAATTTTTACATCAGTAATGTATGACAATGTTTTGGTGAACCGGTCAGAAAGAAAGAGGAGCAAAAAGGGCAATTCTGCAATTTGCTCCGGATCTTTTTCCTGTCAGATGGATAATATTTATTGACCGGCTTATGGCCCGGGATTGAAAATGTTATTCAAGTTATTGTTATATTAGTTCGTTATTATTAATTTGTGAACCATAAAATTCCCTTACGAAAACCTAATTTATCATTCTATGAAAAACCAGAAAAACTCAACAGGACATGTTACCAGGCGTCAGTTCCTGGGTACTGCTGCTGCCGGAGCAGCGGCACTTTCACTTGTACCACTGAACAGCCGGTGTACGGGTACAGGCCAGAGATCTGCAGAAGGCCGTCCCAATTCCAAATTCGGTGGTGTTCAGATTGGTGCCATAACATACAGTTTCCGGGATATCAGGGGTGTTGAGGAAACGCTTCAGGCATGTATTGATGCAGGCCTAAGCTCAGTGGAGCTGATGTCAACCGGTATTGAACAATGGGCAGGTGCTCCGGAAGTGATCAGGGTACCCAGAAGGAGGCGGATGCCACCTCCTGGTTCCACACCACCGGCAGGAGCACCACAGGGGGGACCTCCGGGAGGTCAGGGTGAGGAGTTGACCGAGGAAGAATTTGCTGAACTGGAGGCAAAGGCAGCCCAGTCACAGGAAGCCCTCCGTGAATGGCGATTATCGGCACCGATGGAGAGATTTGAAGAACTGCGTAAAATGTATAATGATGCAGGTATTGACATTCATATTGTTAAGTTTTCACCTTCGAGGTGGTCGGATGAAGAAACGGATTACGCTTTTGAAGTAGCAAAAATAATGGGAGCCAAAGGCATAACCGATGAGATAGGGGAGGAGGCATGCAAGCGTTTGGGGCCCATCGCCGAGAAACATGGTATGTATGCCATTTTCCATAACCACTTTCAGTTTGCCGAAGAAGGATTCAGCGTCGATCCTTTCCTTGAAATGTCACCAGCTAATATGCTTAACTTCGATGCCGGGCATTTTTTCGGATCCACAGGACTGCATCCCAACACCTTTATTGAGAAATATCATGACCGTATCTTCAGTATTCATCTGAAAGATAAAACAGGCCTCAACACCGATCCTCCCAATGAAAATCAGGTATGGGGACAGGGGGAGGTGCCCCTCGAGGATATACTTCTCCTGATCCAGAAAGAGAAGTGGCCGATATATTGCGATATTGAACTGGAATACCCGGTTCCTGCATGGTCAAGTTCAGTGAAAGAAGTCAGAACCTGTGTGAATTATTGCCGGCAGATCCTGATTTAGGATGGTTGATATATTATATCTAATAAAAAACCCGGATATCCAATCCGGGTTTTTTATTAGATCATAAATTCTACAACGTCCAGCCCTGGCGGTATTCATAATGGAACAGGTCATTGGCCTCGGGCAGATTTGTAATCTTCATGTTCCGGGCATCATATTCAAGCGTGGTATTGGACTGTTGCGATAATACAGCAATGTTTGTTAATAACATGATCTCGGTCAGTTTTGCTGCAACGGAAAAATCATTGCTGGATTTCTTCCCTTCCTTAATAGCATTGATCCAGTCTTCAAAAATGTTACCCGTACGTGGCAACCATGGATCCGGCCCAGTAAAATCCTTGTCAGCTGGAACTAGTTGTGGCATTGCCCCGTGACTACCATGCATCATGATACCTTTATCTCCGTAATATATTGCATCCATGACAGCCCGGCCTGCTTCAAGCGCGACAGGTCGTTCCGGCCTGAGACCGCCATCGCACCATTTTATGATGACCGGTGGCATATCGCTGCGTGCTGCGAATTCATATATTATCGTTTCAGCCTGAGGGAGATAATCATCACTGAAAGGTGTGGAAGCAGCCTGTATCCTTGTTGGATAATCCAGCTTCAGCGCCCATATGGGAGCATCAAAGATATGCGCCCCCATGTCACCCATGGCACCTGTTCCATAATCCCATAACCCACGCCAGTTAAAATGACAGATTTCAGGATGGTAATCTTTCATCGGAGCAGGCCCGATCCACAGATCCCAATCCAGATGATCCGGAACGGCTATACCTGTCGGCCGTGAGATATTTCCCTGTGGCCATATCGGGCGGTTTGTTGACAGATGAACCTCCCTGACAGGCCCGATGACGCCTCCCTGAACCCATTCAACAGTCCTGCGGGTACCCTCGAGGGCATGACCCTGGTTCCCCATCTGGGTAACCACATCGTATTCCTTTGCCAGTTCTGCAAGCCTGCGGCATTCATATATGGTTTTTGCCATTGGTTTTTCAATGTAGACATGTTTTTTCTCTTTTATGAATGCTGCAGCGATGGGAGCATGATTATGATCCGGTGTGCCGATGACAATGGCATCTATGGATGTTTCCTTTTCCAACATCTCACGCCAGTCGGTGTAGATTTTAGCTTTTGGGTAACCTTTGAAAACATATCCGGCATAATCAGAATCTACATCACAGAGGGCATAAATGTTGGCAAGCCTGATTTCTTCACCACCGGCAGCACCCATCTGGAAAGGAGCATTGGGATCAAATCCCTCAGGGAATTCATAACCTTCGTCGATCATTCGCTGAATCATTTCAGCCATCCTGGCCTGCTGTTCAGCAATCTGTTCAGGTGTAAGCGGCATGCCTGTCATGCTGCGTTGTGGCCTGACAATCGGTACATCGGGCGTGGCAATCTGCTGTATGTCGCCGCCACCCTGGCTTCCGACACCGATACCGGCAACGTTAACCATATCACTGGGGGCTGTCCTGCCCGAACGTGCCATCACATGACGGGGGATAATTGTAAATGCAGCTGTGGCTGCTCCGGCGGTGCCTAAAAAGGCCCGCCTTGTGATTCTTTTTCCTTTTGGTTTGTTTGGTTTAATGTTTTTCCTCATAAATAAACCTCCCTAATTGGTTAAAATTTATAATAAATATAGAATAGAATTATTCTGCCAGATATGAGCTTTAAAACAACCCTGCCACTCTAATTCTTTATGAAACAGTTACATTCTGCTCCTGTAGCCGTATTCCAGGGAGATTGTTAATACAAAGACTAAAGTATCAGCAACTAATGCAAAGCACAATACTTTTTAAAAAGTCTTATTTCACTTCGCCTTTTATCTGAAAGTAGCAGAGAACATGTTTTGTCATTGTTATTCCAAAATTCCCCATTTCCTGAGCAAATAGTCCGACATTGATATATCATAAACACTATATCGTGCAAAACCCCGAACGCTGGCGGACTTCTCATTATACATTTTTTGTACTACGCTGATGATTTCCGGGCTGGCATCATTGATTGCATCAATGCTGTTCAGTGCATAATTGCGGTCAGTCATGCTGTAGTTTACAGTATCCTGCAACAGGCGTATGTAAGTTTTTATCGCTGCCTCTTTTTCTCCCAGATTATAAAGGGTTTCGGCTGATAATGTAGCCACAGCAGCTGACTGATCATTAGCCGATTCCATTAATGCAGGAATAGCGTCTTGGGCATTGTCATTATGGATCAGCAGTCCCGTTACTCCCCAGTAACGGATAGCGCTATTTTCATCTTTGAGATACTCGATATATTGACTGATATCCTGTGCACTGCCCAATGTTGCAAGCCTTGATGCCTCCAGCAGTTTGTTAAAAGGGCACGCAGGAGATCGCATGTAATCGTACATGGATGCATTACCCATAAAATTCTCATAATCCGTTTCAGGAACAAGACCAGCATCAAAATAATCCTTTTCCCACTGATCCAACGCATTCCGCATCCTTTCCAATACATCTGCATAGGCAGGATCGTCAGCCAGGTTGTTGATTTCCCAGTAATCGTTTTCTGTATCGTAAAGTTCTTCGACAGGTTTTGTCAGGAAGAATCTACTTTGCACTTCATTGTTTTTCCCTGCCTTAAAGGCATCTTCCCATGATTGGGCTGAGGGAGCATTAAACAGGAATGCAACATGCTGCATGGTGATGCGGAAAGGCATATTGTTCCTGATGTAGCGGTATTGTTTATCACGAACGGCCCGAACATGGTCATACCTCTCGTCCATACGCTGGCGTGACATAAAGGTGTATTCGGGATCTGCCGTTTTTTCTTTGCCCAGGAATGCTTTTCCCTGCATGTAGTCGGGTATGGGAACACCGGCAATGCTTAATAGTGTAGGAGCAAGATCAACAAAATTAACGATCCGGTCTACTTTGTCACCAGGTTTTTTTGCAGGATAGAGATATTTGTATTTTTCCGGTATCCTGATAACAAGCGGGATTTGTGTTCCCGTCTCATAAATAAAGCGTTTGCTTCGTGCCAGCACGCCGCCGTTGTCACCATAATAAAAGACGATTGTATTATCTGCAAATCCCAGGGAATCAAGTTCCTGCAGTAAATCACCGACCCATGTATCCATGTCCTCGATCATGTCATAATATTGTGCCCAGTCGTGCCTCATTTCAGGGGTCTCCGGATGATAAGGCGGCAGGGGAACATCTTCAGGGTTATGCCGAAGCTCTGCAGTGGGTATTTGCCGAAAGATACTGCTTTCATGGCTGGTCATCGAGTTGAACACAGCAAAAAAGGGCTTGCCCTCCGGCCTGTTCTTATAATGGGCCTTATTGCTGCTTTCATCCCAGATCTCGTTGGGATCGATACTGGGTGTATTGTAATCGGTTTTTGAATTGTTGGTACAATAATAACCGGCCTGTCTGAGGTATTCCGCATAAGTATGTACTTCATCCGATATGGGGTAGTTGCTGCGCATTTGCTCATTGCCATTTGATGCTGAATAAACTCCGGTAATAATTGTATTTCTTGAAGGCGAACAAACGGCATTGGTACAATATGCGTGTGTATACAGGAAGCCTTCACCGGCCAGTTTGTCTATATTCGGTGTTGTAGCAAAATCATTCCCATAACATCCCGTAAAGTAAGCGCTATTGTCCTCACTTACAATCCAGAGGATATTGGGTAATTCTTCAGGAATCTTATTACAACTTGTAAGGGATATCGAAGCGACAGTGGCCAAACCCATCGCTGAATACCTGGCAATCTTTTTTATTTTCATGGAGTTCAGTTTAAAACTTGTTATTAAAATGATAAGGGATCATAGCCGGCTAAATAAATATAAAATACATAAGAAAATATGGTGTGTTTTTGCCGGAAGTTTTCGTTTGTTGAATGTTCAGGATTTTTATGATTTTCTTATCCTTTAAAAATAATGAATTTTGTTATATTAAGTTGGTCGACTCATTACGGGTGCATATTTTTAAGATTGGTCTTCCATACAAATTAAAGATGGTTGTTTATCAGCTTTCTCCGCCGGTGAATATTTATTTAATTATTAATGAAATCCAAGCATCTGCATCCAATCCGCAAAACGTTCGATCCAGGAATCAACAGGCAGATTTCTCTTATTCATACCAAAACCATGATTGCCTTTTGCATATATGTGCAACTCGGCTAATTTTTCAGCATTTATCCAATCGGCATAAAGCGCGACACAATGTTCGTTAAATCCGAATATATCATCTGATGCTACTAAAATAAACATAGGCGGTGCATCTGCCGGAACTGTTGAATGATCAAAACTTCCTACATACGGATAAACAGGGGCGACAAAATCAGGCCGACTACCAGGGTCATAGGAGTATGCAACACCGGTTGCAACAGTTCCTCCGGCAGAAAAGCCAATGATGCCGATGCGTTCTTTTGATATCCCATATTCATCAGCATGCTCGCGAAGATATGATATGGCCGCCCTGCCATCTGCAATTGCCATGGCTACGACCGGTTCTATGTCTTTATTAAACTTTTCGGTGTTGGGCTGTTTTTGCATAAATTCCTGCATGGGGTTATCAGTCAGACTATGGGATAACCGGTACTTCAGTACAAAAGCAGTATATCCTTTTTTATTCAGCCACCGGGCAACTTCAAAACCTTCACTATCCATTGAAAGAAACTGGAAACCACCACCCGGGCAGATTACGACAGCTGTTCCGTTGGCCGGTACACTATCTGGCCCAAATACAGTAAGTGTGGGTTTGGATACATTATACACAAGTCCGGAGCCGGCATTTCCGAATTGAAAAACTTTTTCATCCCAGTTCCAATCCTCCGAACCGGTGGCAGGCCCCTGGTATAAGCTTATTACCTTCTGCTGGGCCTGTGCAATATGAATAAGCAGAAAGACAGCAATAATTGTGTGTATGGTTTTCATGTCTCAGTTATTATTTCCATATTCAGAATTTGATTTTTCATGGTACAATAGTAATGACAGCTCTTCTATACCTCGATAACGGAGGATTACCCTTATCCGTTACCCTGAGGATAAAGTGAACGGTTTGCGGGCTGTCTACCACGGGAGCTGTAATGGTATGTTAATTATACAG
>LJUQ01000110.1 GCA_001304505.1 Bacteroides sp. SM23_62_1 | reverse complement strand
TACGTTGAAACGGATACAGATTTCAAGCACCACCTGGATCTTCCTGTATCCGACATGGCACAGCTGAGGGAACATTCAGGTGAAATCATGTTGCCATTGCTTCAAAAATGGCTCACTTATCCTTTCAAAATCGTCCCTGTTTGTATACTCAGGCAAAATCCTTCAACAGCAAAAGAAATTGCAGAAAAGATTATGAATGCCAATAAAATCCTTAAGAAAAAAATATTCATTATCGCTTCCTCTGATTTCTCACATTTCGTGAGTCCTGAAACAGGCAAAGAAAAAGATGAACTGGTCCTGAAGGAAATTGATAACCTGGATTCGAACACACTTTACGAGACGGTAGTAAAAAACAGGATTTCCGTTTGTGGTTATGGTCCAATTATGACCTTAATAGAATATGCGAAACTTATTACCGGTAAACCGGAAACCACCATCCTGGCCAGGGGACATTCCGGAAAAACCAGCCCTTCCTCCAGTGTTGTTGATTATGTTTCTATAATGTTTTATGAATAAGGAATTCTATATCGACGCTTTACATAAAACCCGAGACTGGAAAAATTACCTTCTGGCGAATTCCAATCTTCCGGGCCAGCGTGGGAATCTTGAACTGATGCAGGCATTTGTAGAGGTTGCCGGTGAGCAGGATTTTATTCCTCTGCTTGATTATACCCAAGATAAAGCACCGGTAAATACTCCGGAAGAATTTCTTTCCTTCTGTGGGACAGTAGGCCTTGGCAAGCTGATCAGCGAGGGGAAAACAGAATATTACCGGACATTAAGGGAACTCGCTTCTGATCCCAGGTGGAGGATGAGAGAGGGAGTTGCATGGTCATTGCAGATTGCAGGAAGAAAGGATTTTTTTCAACTCCTCAAGGAAACTGATTCATGGATTAGTGGAACATTACTTGAGAAACGAGCTCTGGCTGCAGGATTATGCGAACCGGATTTGTTGAAGGATGACCTTGCAGCTGAAAAGGTTATTGATATTCTGAACCTGATTACACTTTCAATATTGTATGTTGATAACAGGAAAACTGAAGAATTCAAAATTCTAAGAAAAGGGCTGGGATATTGCTGGAGCGTAGCAATCGTCGCCAATCCCCAAAAAGGGAAACCTGTATTTGAGATCCTTTTTGATATAAATGATCACGATATTCACTGGATCCTTAAAGAAAATCTGAAGAAGAACCGGCTTATTAAAATGGACCCGGAATGGGCGAAGAGCTGTCAGAAAAGAATCCAATTTTAATGATAATAATGAATAGATACTGCAGACTCTTTACTATTTTAATCCGGGCTTTTTACAAATCCTGAAAACTTCTCACAGTCACTTTAGTTATAGGGATCACAGATTAAATCGCAGATTTCGCAGATGCCCCGCCGGATCTTCCTCCGAATATATGGCCGTTGTACCTCTCAGCCCATGATTTTCAGTACAATAAAAGGTTCGGAACATTATTCTTACTAGGATTGATTATCGATGTAATCCTTGTTAAAACAGGTATTTACTAATTATCTTCTGGACCTGTCAGCATGAAAAACCTGTCAGGTAGACCTGCACCTGACAGGTTGAAAAAATACAATCCCCGACCTGACAGGTACAAGCCTACCTGTCAGGTCTTTAGCAACAGATGCTGTTTTAACTAATACACCAAAAAACAAATTAGAATTCGTATTTTAGCATATAATGAGAAGAAAAGATAATCTATGAATTATCAGGAGATATGAAGAAAGTCATAAAGAAACGAAAATTAAGTGAGTCCTCTGTTAAGGATGACCTCGAATATTAGTTGGGACTAAGTCCCGAAAAACGCATATCAGCTGTTGAATATTTAAGAAAGCTTCACCATGGAGATTCAACCAGACTTCAAAGATCTGTTAGAATTATTCAATGAACATCAGGTTGACAACATGATCAAAGAACTATGAAAAAATTCATCGACCTCAGTCATACAATCGAAAATGGCATGATCACATACCAGGGGCTACCCGGTCCCGTGATCACTGATTTTCTCAGCCGGGAAAAATCCAGGGATAATTACAGCCCGGGAACTGAATTTCATATTGCCCTCATTGAAATGGTTTCCAATACAGGTACTTATATGGATACTCCTTTTCACCGTTATGAAGGTGGACGGGATCTTGCTGACCTTGAACTATCTCAGCTTGCAGATCTGGATGCCATTACAATAAAAGCAAATAATCTTCCGGATAAAGGAATAGGTGTTTCTGTCTTCAGAGGTAATGATCTTACAGGAAAAGCAGTGCTGGTTTATACGGGATTCGATAAGAACTGGGGAACGGAAAAGTATTTTCACGACCATCCTTTTCTCACAAAAGAGGCTGCAGAATATATCGCCGGACAATCACCTGTCCTGGTCGGAATTGATACTTATAACATTGATGATGTAGCCGACAAATCCCGCCCGGCACATACTATCCTTCTAGGGAAAGACATCCTCATCATAGAACATATGTGCAATCTCCGTGAACTTCCTGAAAAAGGTTATACGTTCACTGCCGTACCTCAGAAAATAAGAGGTGTCGGATCGTTCCCGGTGAGAGCGTTTGCGACGGTTAGCCGTGATTCGTGAAACGTGAGTCGTGAGTCGAGAATAGTTTACACGGTTACCATCCGCGAGCAGGTTGTGAATGTGACCCTGTGGGAGCGAGCAATCGTGATCCGTGAAATGTTAACGCAGTGAGCATTCACGAGTCGTAATCAAATACCCCGGTTAACAACCGGGATTGACTATACATTCCGTTATTTCATTACTGCCGGTTGGCAACCGGCAGAACTTCACACCCTACACCCACACCCACCGAGAACCGAGAACTGAAAACCGTGAACCGATTTGCCTGGCTTTAGCCGGGCAAATCGTTCTCTTCCAGCCATTTCCTGACCCTCTCATGCTCTGCCTGGTATTTGGCTTCAAAATCCCTGACAATCTGCTGAAATTCCTCCTCATCCCTGATGCTGTCGAATAACGGGTCTCTTTTGATTAGGTTGACCATCCATAAAGGGATCCTTTCCCTTTGATTAAAAATCCTTAAGTTTTCATAGGCTTTATCCCTCTCCCCTCTGAATGCATATACACCAGCAAGATCATAATAAATATAAGATCCTGCTCGATCCAATTCAATCACTCTATAACAATTCTCCAGTTGCATATCGAAGTAATATTCAGCTTTTTCTTTGTATCCATTTTGCCAGTAAACATATCCAAGACGGTGCATACCAGCTAATGTAGGTTCGATTTCCCGAACATTATCTCTTTCTTGAAGCCACTTTTTAAAATATTTAAATGCTTCTTCATGTTGTCTCAGGTACATGTATTCGTTTCCAAGATCCCATAAAATTTCAGTATTGGTTGTGTCTGTCGCATACCTTTTTTTTAGATATTCAGTGTAACTCAAGTTACCATTGTAGTAATCGGCACGTAAATAGTATAATGAATCACCATCCAGTTTAAATGCTTCCTGAAAACAATTTATAGCTTTTTCTGTAAATCCAGATTGATAATAATTATAACCGAGACTACTTAATAACCCTGGCAATTGCTCGCCACGATTCAGAGATATAGCTTTTTGATAATTATCAATGGATTTCACCTTGTCATTATCTAAATATAAATACCCTTTTACCATGTAAGACATCCAATCGTTCGGATTGTATTTTGTTGCTTTATCACATTCTTCAATAGCCTTTTCCAGTTTACCCACTTGAGAATAATAAAATCCCCTCCAGGTATATGCTTCTGATAATTTATCATCATAGGCAAGGGCGATATCTGTAAGAATCAGGACAGAATCTAAAAAATCTTCTGAGAAAAAGGTTCCCAAATAGTGTTTGTTCCAATATACCCAGGCCAATCCGGTATATGCCTGTGCGAATGTGGAATCATATTCCAGTGCTTTATTATAAAAATCTTCGGCTTTTTCCAATGCTTTCCGGTCACTGTATAATTGGTACTTCCAGTGTTCCTCTCTTCCTCTCTGGAAAAAATCAAGGGCTGTTAGATTTATTGTTGGTGTTTTTTCAATGAGTTGTTTTTCTTCCGGTGTGATAATCGCTTTTAATTCATTTGCGATTAATTGAACAATTTCGCTTTGCATGAAAAAAATATCCTCAATAGTTGCATCATACCTTTTGGACCATACATGCTGATCATTTTTCCCATCAAGCAATTGAACGAATAAACAGACATTGTCGCCATCCCTGTGACCGCTACCCTCAAGTATGTAGCTTACATTCAGTTCTTTAGCTATAGTCGGAATAGGTTTTGGATTATCCCGGTATTGCTCCACGGAAGTTCGACCCGGTACCCTGAGGTCTTTGATTTTGCAAAGATTATCCAGGATAGCCTCCATGGTTCCATTAATGAAATACATACGCTCCTGATCAGGACTGTCGTTTTTAAATGGCAGCACAGCAATGGATTTTTCAAGTTCTATAGTTTGCTTTTCTCCACCAATGATGTTAAATACAAATAGAGCTACAACAACAATAACAGCAACTATTGCAATTCCGGAAATCAATAATATTAACCTTTTATTTTGTCCTGGTATTTGTTTAGTAGAATCCTCCGGGGCTTTATTTTTATCTTCTACTTCTTCTGCCTTTGGTTTACTTATGGTTTTTACTTCCTTATATTTCAAATACCACTTAATAATTGTGTTTAGATTAATCAATACAGGTCGTACTTGTTCCGGATCAAACTCTTTGGGATGTGCGCCATAGGTTGATAAGCTGTTCAGATTTTGCATCGATGTTATGATATGGGAAGGCACTTTCTCTTCATGGCTCAGCTTGTCAATAATACCTTTAAGGGGTTCTGTTTAGCGGGGTCGTTTCAGTTCAGATTCGCATAGGTCAGTTATGATAACTTCCAGGCATCTTCTTTAATAGAGTAATACTATGTTTTCATCATCAGCTTTAATCAACCGTCCCAGTTCTTTCTCCAACTCAGAAAACCTGCCTTTCAAGGAAGTGTATAATGTTTCAAGCTCTTTTATTTCGGCTGACCAGATTTGCATGGGAACAGGTTATTTTATCCTGGCTTGATAGTATAAAATTACGGTAATTCAATTTAAAAATCAAATATGTAAGAATGCCTTGTCGCAATTGTCACAGTGTCGCAGGGCCACAAGAGAAGAATAAAACTCAGATTGAAGAATGCTCGCTCATGCAATGCCAAAAAAAACCTGCTTGAGAATGTAAACTGTATGTATGTCCCGGATAAAAGCCGGGCCCTACAAGCATCTGATAATGAGAATGAAGGCCAACTGAAAGTCGGCCAACCATTGTTATTTTATTTAAATGGCGGTTCGACTTTTAGTCGAACCTTTTATAATATGATGTACCCCATGTAGAGCCCGGCTTCCCAGCCGGGACATTTTCGCCATCGTTGGCAGAAAAATTGGAGCTTTCCAGCCGGGATATTTAATTCGGCGGCATGGGTAATATTTAGATTCCCTTCAAATAATTCACTTCATCCCCGTAACATCTTCCATCTTTAACCGGAATTCATTAGCTTTATTTCTTAATGTTTTTATAGTTTCTTATTTCTTTATTATTTAAATTTTCGATTTTCATATTTCTTTTTTTATTTCGAATTTCGTTATTTATTCGCCACACACCATCCAGACACACAACCCGCTCATGGAAAATTTCTTTCGCAATGCTCAGGAAATTGTCCTATTTTCGATTTTTTCCATTGATGTACAAATCAACTGTTATCTGATAAAATAACACCAATCAACTATAATCAACCATGAAAAGAAAAATCAACATGGGCATGGTCGGGGGAGGGCCCGGATCCTTTATTGGCATTGTGCATTTTAACGGAGCAGTACTGGATGGCCAGATTGATCTTGTCTGCGGAGCTTTTAGTTCTGATCCAAAAAAATCCAGGATCACCGGGGAACAATATTATCTTTCTCCAGAACGTGCATACAGTTCATACCAGGAGATGATTGAAAAGGAAAAAAAACTGCCCGAAGGGGTACAGATGGATTTCCTTTGTATTGCCACACCCAATCACGTCCACTATGAGCCTGCCAAACTGGCACTCGAGAATGGTTTTCATGTGGTCAGTGATAAACCGCTGACCTATAACACCGAAGAGGCAGAAAATCTGGTTAAACTGGTTGAAAAAACAGGGCTGATCTTTGCCGTTACCCATGCTTATACCGGTTACCCAATGGTGAAGGAAGCACGGAAACTGGTCTGGGAAGGAGGGCTGGGAAAGATCCGTAAAATAGTGGTGGAATATCCTCAGGGATGGCTTACTACTCTTCTTGAAAAGACTGACAGTGTCCAGGCATCCTGGCGGACCGATCCAGCCCGTTCAGGTAAAGCGGGATGTATGGGAGACATCGGTACACATGCACTGAACCTTGCAGAATATATTTCCGGCCTTAAAGTAACAGAACTCTGTGCCGATCTTTCCATTTTCGTGCCTGGCAGAAAACTTGATGATGATGGAAATGTCCTTGTTCGTTATGACAACGGAGCAAAAGGGATACTTTTTGCCAGCCAGATCGCCGCAGGTGAGGAAAATGACCTGAATATCCGGATTTATGGAGAAAAAGGAGGGATCAGGTGGTACCAGATGGAACCCAATACTTTATATATCAACTGGCTGGATAAACCGATTGAAATCAGGAGGGCGGGTAATGATTATATGTCATCCATCGCTAAGTACAATACCAGATTGCCTTTTGGTCACCCCGAAGGATTGATCGAAGCTTTTGCCAATATATACAGAAATGTGGCTACCTGCATCCAGCACCGTCTTGAAGGCACCAAACCGCCGCCGGAAGCATTGGACTTCCCAACGGTATATGATGGACTTCGCGGAATGAAGTTCATTGATGCGTTAATCGAGTCAAACAAAAGTAACCATAAATGGACTCGTTTCGTTTAGTATATTGGTATATTGGTGCATTGGTATATTAGTGTGTGTGGGAATTGGGAGTGAGTGTGTACTCACCCCCGTTCCCCCTCTCTCGCGAGAGAGGGGGGCAGGGGGGTGAGTCCTAAAATTAACAATTAACCAAATAACAAACTAAATAACAACACTAAACCAATAAACTATGCGACCTGTTACTCTCTTTACCGGACAGTGGGCAGATCTGCCCCTGGAAACTTTATGTAAAAAAGCCGTCAAGTTTGGTTATGATGGCCTTGAGCTTGCCTGCTGGGGTGACCACTTTGAGGTGGATAAAGCAGATGAAGCATATTGCAGGACAAAAAGGGCTCTGCTTAATAAATATAAACTGAAAGTATTTGTCATATCAACACACCTTGTTGGGCAGGCAGTATGTGATAATATTGACGAAAGGCATAAAGGCATCCTTCCTGATTATATCTGGGGTGATGGCGATCCCGAAGGCGTTCGTCAGCGCGCTGCCGATGAAATCATCAAAACCGCATGGGCAGCCAAATGTCTTGGAGTGGATGTGGTTGTCGGATTTACCGGCAGTTCCATCTGGCATATGATTTACTCGTTCCCCCCTGTTTCTGCGGAAATGATCGATAAGGGTTATGAAGACTTTGCAAGACGCTGGACACCTATCCTGGATGAATTCTCTAAAGCAGGTGTCAGGTTCGGCCTGGAAGTTCATCCGACTGAAATCGCTTTTGATATTGCATCCGCAGAAAGAGCATTGAAAGCTTTAAATAATCACCCTGCCTTTGGATTTAACTATGATCCGAGTCACTTTGGTTACCAGGGAGTAGATTATGTTGAATTCCTTTACCGTTTCTGCGACAGGATTGTGCATGTACATATCAAAGATGCCAAATGGTCCATGACCCCAACCGATGCGGGTGTATTTGGGGGACACCTGGAATTCGGTGACCGGCGAAGATACTGGAATTTTGCAAGCCCGGGGAGAGGGGATACGGACTTTGAAGAAATTATACGGGCACTGAACCATATCAATTACCAGGGACCCCTCTCTGTAGAATGGGAAGACAGTGGAATGGACAGGGAACACGGTGCACATGAAGCCTGCCTGTTCGTGAAAGACCTGGATTTTGAACCGTCGAAACAGGCTTTTGATGATGCTTTTCAGAAATAAATAGGTCACAGAGGTTCACAGAGAATTAAGGAGGTCCACTGAGAAAATGTCTCTGTGGTTCTTGTTTTGCTCTGTGACCCTCTGTGATCAATAATTAATTTTATATGAAAGAAATCATTCATACACTCAGTCAGCTGAAAGTTATCCCCGTAATAGCCATAGAAGATCCGGATAAAGCCTTAAATCTTGCCGATGCATTGATTGAGGGTGGATTACCACTGGCCGAAATCACCTTCAGGACCAATGCGGCAGCAAAGGTTATGTCAGTTTTATCCAAAAAACGGCCTGAATTAATTGTCTGCGCAGGTACGATCCTGACCATCGATCAGCTTAAACAGGCACGTGATTATGGTGCACTTTTCGGTGTGGCCCCAGGAACAGACACAAAGATTATTGAAGAAGCCAGAAATATAGACTTTCCTTTTGTTCCCGGTGTCATGACCGCCAGCGAAATATCCCTCTGCCTTAACTTTGAACTCGAACTCCTCAAATTCTTTCCTTCTGAACCCTTAGGGGGGGCAAAATTCCTTAAAAATATAATCGGCCCTTTTGCACATACCGGGATTAAGTTTTCACCTACAGGAGGCATCAATAAAGATAACTTTAAAAGTTATCTTGAAATCCCACAGGTCGTTTCAGTTGGCGGGACCTGGGTCGCAACAAAGGATGATATCAACGCAGGGAACTGGAATAAAATAAAACAGAATTGCCAGGAAATAAAATCTCTCACAGTGTGACATAATAGTCAGAACTGCAAGGAGTTACGAGCACACTCCCCGGGTGATTCGTGCATCGGTTTCGAAAAGAATTATTGACCGGGGATGTGAGATATTATTCATACCTCAGGCTATGTACCGGATTTTTCTTGCCAATACTGTATGTATGATAGCTTACTGTAAGAAGAGCGATCAATAAGGCTAATACCCCGGAAAGAACAAGTAATAACTGGAAGTGTGTTATCTTATAAGCAAACCTGTCCATCCATTTGTTAGTTATAAGGATTGCCAGAGGCATGGAAATAATCAGGGAAACCAGGATCCACCTGAGAAGATTTGCTATCAGCATCACCATAATATCCCAGCTGTTCCCGCCATTGGCTTTACGGATACCAATCTCTTTTGTACGCTTAATAACAGTCTGACTTGAAAGCCCGAATAGTCCCAGCATCGATATCAGGATGGCCAGTATAGCACCCCAGGAGAGAAGCCGGGATGTTTTTTGTTCATCATCATACATGCTTTTATATCGCTCAGAAAGCAGGAAATGGGTGAAGTTTCCATCCGGGTAATGGATTCTTATTATAGAATCAGCATAACTTATTGCAGATTGAATGGAATCAGGATTAACTCTTAATGTAATGTACTTGTAGAGAGAGAAATATGTACTGATAACCAGTGGTTCAACCGGATTATGAAGCGATTGATACTGAAAATCTTTTACCACACCCAGGACAGGAAATTTTGAAATATCAACATTTACTACAGTGCCAACAGGATTATTCAAATCCAGCATTTTAACAGCCGTTTCATTCAGCAGGAATCCGGCTGTATCTTTTATCGTGCTCAAATCATCCCCTTCAATAATCTCAAGTCCGTAAGTAGATACATAGTGGTCTTTGACTCTGTGTTCATTGATCAGTCTACTGTTCATGATTGTATCACCTTCAACCCATATATTCTGAACACTTGTAACCACCCCGGGTATGCCCTCTGAAGCGGCTGCATCCATAATCCAATTATTCCTTAAAAGGTCTGACCGGACAGGCTCGAAATCCTTTGCAATTTGCCTAAACGGTTCATAGAATACCACCATTTCATCAATATTAAATCCGGGATTTTTTCTGCTCATATACCTTACCTGGAAATACAAAACACTGAAAACGGCCAGCAGGAAGATCATCATACTGAACTGGATGATCACCAGTCCTATTTTTAACCAGCTGATTTCACTACGAAACCGGATGACGGAAAGAACCTGTATGGGAGAAAATCCGGATAAATAAATATAATGAACAGCACCTGAAAGAACACCCGTTATACCTGCTATAATAAGGAAAAGGATAAACAGGTTTACAAAATCCAGTATGGATATTTTTATCTTAACCCCCACAATATTTGAAAATGGCCCGGAAAGAAGTTCTGTAAAAGCTAGTGCAAAAAAACAGGCCAGGATGGCAATGAGTAATGATTCTGCAATAAGTTGTTTTAAAACATCCCGTTTCGTGGCACCGGTAACCAGACGCATGCCAATCTCCCTGAGCCGGTTTTCTGTCCTGGAAGTAATCAGGTTAATGAAATTTGAAATTGTTATGAGCAATATGAATAGTGACAGAAATGACAGGATGACAACCGTTGCATGATCTCCTGTCTGGTGCAGGGCCGTGTCAAAATTATTTGATCGCAGATGGACATCTTTCAGGGACTGAAGGCCTGTATTAACGTAAACACCTGAAGGTTTATAATGATCATTAACGATTCTCCCTGTTATTTCTATGGCCGCCTCCTGTTTTCCTTCATTTAGTACTTTTTTGTCTATCCTGAGATAAGTAGGAAAATCCATTGGCATCTGCTTCAATATATTAATCCTCGGATTAGCAGCAAAAGGAAGAAGAAGGTCAAACTGAAGATGAGAATTGATCGGGATATCTCTTAATATTGCTGTGATGACATAGTTTTTCCCATGAATCTCAAATAATTCCCCGATTGGATTTTCCTGGCTGAAATATGCTTTTGCAATATGTTCTGTCAGAACAACAGTATTACTTTCTGTTAAAGCGTTCTCAGAAGATCCATATAAGAATGGAAAGGAAAAAATCTCAAAGAAGGTTGAATCGACATAATAAAACCTTACATGCTGGATCTCCCTGAATCCAAAACGATTATTTATTTCCCTGTTATAGATCCTGCAGGCTTTTATTTCAGGATAAAATTCTTCATTGATAGCAGGAGATATATACCCCAGGGTGGAAGGAATGGTCAATGTTTGCCCATCGGATGTTTCAGCATTTTCAATAATCCTGAAAATTTCATCAAAATTCTTATGAAACCTGTCGTAACTTAATTCAAGATGGATAAAAAGAAGCAGGATAATGGAGGTGCTCATACCCACAGCCAGGCCAAGGATGTTCAGCGAAGCAATAAACTTGTTATGGATAAGATTCCTGAGTGCAACCTTAATGTAGTTCTTCAACATGCTTCAAAGTTCATAATAAATGAGCCCGAAATTTAATAAAACTACCTTTTAAAAAATATCAGTAGGTTGCCGGATGTTTTCTTATCACAACAATAATCATACCCTTTGTAAAAATAATAAATTATCGCTCTACAAATTATAAACTTTTCCCCCGGCAAACAATTTGCAGGTAAAATCCATTTTATTACAGATGGAAAACGAAAATAAACATCTTCGGTAATATGTATACTCACCCTCCCTACGCAATCATTTATCAAAATATTTTGAGTTTTGGTAAAATCCATTGAAATATTTGTACAACTCAACATAACTTCATGAGGTTAATCTTTCTGATTATTATATAACGTGTTGCGCTATTAAAGGTGATAAATTGATAATCAGATTTATATCTGGTCGCGCCTGCGGCGTGGCCTGATATAAAAATTTAACATTCAATAACATACATAATCTAATAGCACAACGCATTATTATATAATTATTCAGTATAATATATAATATGGAACAGAGAATATTAGTTATCGGAGCAACGGGTATGCTGGGTAAACCGGTATCACTTCAACTACATACTGATGGTTTTAAAGTAAAAGTCCTTGCCAGGGATCCGGAACGTGCAAAAAACAAATTGGGGAACGGATTTGAAATTGTAGCCGGTAATGTCACCGATCCCGGTTCACTCATGAGTGCAATGGACGACTGTGATTGTGTCCATATAAACCTTAGTTCATCGACATTCAAGGAATTGCATGATGTTGAATACAGGGGAAGTCTGAACATCATCAGGGCTGCTGTCAGTAAACAATTAAAACGGCTGACCATCATTACAGGTGCGGGGGTTAGAAAAGAAAACACCTGGGCGCCAATGATCAGAACCAGATATCACATTGAAAAAGAAATCATATCCAGTGGAGTGCCTTATACAATATTCGCCCCTACCCATTTCATGGAATCCATTCCTAAATATATTAAGGGCGACAGGGCATTAATCTTTGGCAGACAACCACATAAAATACACTGGGTGGCCGCTGCAGATTATGCAAAAATGGTTTCACATGCCTTTCAGCGAAAGGATACAGAAAATAAGAAATTCTGGATTATGGGGCCCGAAGCATTTACAATGGAAGAAGCTATAACCATGTATTGTAAAGTTAAATGTCCGGGTATATCGATTTCAAGAATCCCCTTGTCCATGATGGGATTTATGGCTACCATCACATTTAAGAGTCAGTTTAAATATGTCGTCAAAACGATGAAATACTTTAACAAAGCCGGAGAAACAGGAGATCCACAGGAAGCAAATGAATTGCTTGGAAAACCAATTACGACGATGTCAATGTGGTTAAATGAAAAATAATTGATAATTTTATTATTAAATTATTAACCAATTAACTAAACCACTATGAAAAAAATACTTTATAGGCTATTGATCGTTTTTATGATCATTTCACTGGTATCATGTAAATCAAAAACTTCCCCTGAACAGGCTGAAGGCGGTGATATGACAATGAATATCCTGACACCTGAAGAAGAAGAACAGGGATGGAAGTTGTTATTTGACGGTGAGACACTTAATGGCTGGCACTCATTTCTGGAAGATACAATCACAGGTTGGGTAGTGGAGGATGGTACAATGAAAGCTCTTGGAATGGGTGGTGATATCGGTGGGGATATTGTCTCCGATGACCAGTTTGAAAATTTTGAACTTTGCCTGGAATGGAAAATCGCACCTGAAGGGAACAGCGGGATCCTTTACCTGGTAGTGGAGGATACGGCATATAATGCAGTATATGAAACAGGGCCGGAATACCAGTTACTCGATGATGAAGGATTCCCCGTACCTGTAAATGAAGAAGGCGAACCTGAACCACTAAACGATGACCAGTTTACCGGATCCAATTATGGTATGCACCCAGCTCAGAACAAAGTTCTTAATCCTGCAGGCGAATGGAACACAGCCAGGATCATTATCAATAACGGACATGTTGAACACTGGCTGAACGGCGATAAAGTTGTGGAATATGAACTCTGGACGGATGAGTGGAAGGAACTGGTTCAGGCTGGTAAATGGGCAGATTATCCCGGTTATGGTTCAGCAAAAAAAGGTCATCTCGCACTTCAGGACCATGGCAGCTTTGTATGGTTCAGGAATGTTAAGATAAAGGAATTATAAATAAAAAAACCGCAGAGTAGCTCTGCGGTTTTTTTATTTGTGTTTAATATAATCTTCCAGCGCTTTTACATATTCATCAAACCTCTGCATACCAAGTTTTGTGATCATGCAGAGTGTATGCGGGTAATTTCCTCTGAACTTTTTCTTAACATGAATATAACCCGCTTCTTTTAACTTATTGATCTGAACGCTCAGGTTCCCCGATGTTGCCTGTGTCTGCTCCTTCAGGTAATTGAAGTCGGCCGATTCAACAGTCGCCAGGATAGAAATAATTGCCAGCCTGAGCTGCGAATGCAATAACGGGTCAAGATCTTTAAACATGATTACCGTTTTTAGACATTTTCAGCAGATATCCCGGTGCCAGGTAGCCAAAAACAATGGAGACTGCAAAAACAATTAACTGGTACATATCGGGCACAAAAGCCGTAAC
>LJUQ01000109.1 GCA_001304505.1 Bacteroides sp. SM23_62_1 | reverse complement strand
ACCGGGAACCGAAAACCGGCAACCGGGAACTGTGAACCGAGAACCGGCAACCGGGAACTGTGAGCCGACAACCGAAAACCGGGAACCGAGAACTACCTCCCCTTCTTCATCAAATCATCTATTCTTATTAATGCTTCCTCTAACGGTTCATCAGGCTTGATATAGTTATAATCTCCCCAGAAAGATTCATCCGCTCCTCCAACATGATCAATGAACAGATCGTCTATATTCGTGGTTAATCCGGTTTTAAATCTGGTAACATTTTCAATCCTGGTCTGGGTAATTGCCATCTCTGTTTTTGTATTAAAGGTTTTACCTACAAGTTGGTGCCTTCTTTTAATACGGAATGTATTATCAGACAGGATATAGGCAAGGTAGAATTTGTCTTCGTCCTGCCGATACCGTACATAATATTTTGCACTGAGGGGTGTGACATCCATATATCTTGGCTTTCGTATAACCAGATATTTGGCTGCCTGTTCAATTGTTCCCGGGTAAATCTGGAATTCAAATGCCCTTATGGCGAGTGATTCAAGATCAATAAAGATCCTTCCTTCATAATGGGGTGGAGTAGTATACAGGTATTGACGAAAATAAATAACATAGGTATAACGATCCTCATCAACAATTATATCGGTCATATCGTAATTATACAGGTTAAAAAGATCTTCATTTAAAAAATCAAGCCGGTTCCTGACTATATCAAGCAATAAACTTGTGCGCAATCCTGCCTTTAGTTTTAATGTAACGGTATCAGTTCTCTGGATGTCAATGTTTTTTCTTGCTTTAATGATCCTGACCTGGTCATAAGGAAATTGCTCAAAATACCCTGATCTATAAATCTCCAGTACTGCTTCAGATATCATTAAATAGCGGTTCCCTCTCTTCACAGATTCCCTGTAAAAAGTTGTCTGATTAACAGGTTCTGTAAAATAGTTATCAGGAATTTTCGATAATGCCAGCCTGAGTAAATATATCGGGTCAGTTTTCCTGATAATAACTTCCTGTATGGGTATATAATCCGGGAGAAGCATGATTTCACAATAACCCGAATCCAGATCGGTTATCCTGATTTTTTTCATTGCATATCCCAGACAAGCCACTACGAGTGAGTCGTGAATAAATGCCCGTGGAAATTTAAATACAAATTCTCCGTTCGAATTGGATATTGTACCAACAGTTGTTCTTGTCAGGCCTATGGTTGCAAATGGAATCGGGTCATTGCTGCTACCATCAACAATTATCCCATTTATAATCTTAAAAGATGAACCGACAATGCCTGTATCCGGCATATAATCAACCGGATTCTCATTCAGCGGATTATAAATAACTACCTGGTTACCAATTACTTTATATTGAATATCGGGGTCATTAATGATTGTTCTCAGGATTGAGATCAGGGTATCCTTCACAGATGGTAGAGTAACAATTTTTTCAACGGGGATAATATTTGAGTTATATGAAAAGAAATGGTGAATATTATTTTCAATAATCCTCAGGGCAATGTCGAGCCGGCATGAGGTGTCAGGAACACTGACAAGTTGATATAAGGTTGAATCCTGACTGAATATTCCTGGATGCAGGTTTATCAGGATGATCAGCACAAGTAAGTGTAACGATTGTTTGGATGATAATGATTTTATTGTGTAATCGGCGGCCAAAGGTTTTTTCTACTAAATTATATATACTTGTGCAAATAGGAGAGGGCAAAAGTAAAATATTGAAATTCGAAATTTCGAAATTCAAAACAAAAACGAAATATCGAAAACAGGAACTTCAGAAATTCAACCCCAAACTCAACACACACACCTCCGCCCCTTTAAGGGTGAAATTTTAAATAACCCAGGCACCAAGAACCAGCAATGGAGAAGCAACAATCGAAAATCAAAACTCAGAATCCCAATCTCAAACCTTCCACACACCTACGCCCCTTTAAGGGCGAAATTTTAAATAATCCTGGAACCACTCCTCATAAACAATCCCGATACTCACCGACAACCATCAACTGACAACCATTACTCACACCCTTCTCCAACGAGTGTTATTTGTGACCGAGAATATTCCACATCCAGATTGAAGGCTGTTTTGAGAACCTGCAGAAGGGTGTCAACCGGTTGATTATAAAATGTTCCTGTAAAACGGCATGTTGCCATCCTGGCATCCCCGTAAACTATATTCGTTCCGAATGTATGATTCAGGTCATTGATAACATCCTCCAGCAATGTTTCCCTGAATACCAGCTTTTTTGTCTTCCAGGCCAGGTAATTTATGTTTTGATTTTCTTCCTGTTTTATCCCCTCTTTTGAAACAATACCCATCTGACCGGGATCAATAACCATGGATTGTTCTTTTCCCGATCTTTCAGAAAGTAAAACACGACCTGATTCAACCAGTACAATTACCAGATTATTGTTTTGATCAACCTGGACAGAGAAAGCAGTTCCGAGTACCTCTATACGTGCCTGATTGGTAATTACAATAAATGGTTCATCAGGTTTATGAACGACGTCAAAGAATGCTTCACCTTGAAGAATAACTTCTCTAGTGCCGGATGCCTGCTGTTTGAATTCCACTTTACTCTGTGCTTTAAGCAGAACGGTTGAACCGTCAGGCAGAGTGGATTCCATGGATTGATCAGTAGATGAATTGACTGTAAGGATTCGCTGATTTCTGTCAGGTTGAATAAGCGTTCTGTAGAGTACGTAACTTAACCCGGAGGCAAAAACCAGAATTACTGCAATTCGCAGAAAATAGGGGACAATTCTCTGGCCTGAAGTAAACCTTACAGTTTTTTCCTTTTTCGTTTCTGCCCGGTCCTGTTCAATCCTTTTTTTGAGTTTTTCCCAGGCAGCGTCGGTATTAACATGAATCATATTTGGTTGTTTTTTAATTGCATTCCAGGGTCCCTGCAAATCTGATATAAGCCGGGCATAGTCTGTATCAGACTGAATTAGATCAATCATGAGTTGTTTTTCCCGATCATTCATTTCATTATCAAGGTACTTTACTAGCAATTCCCAGTTTATATCTCTCTTTTTGTCCATTGGTATAAAATAATTGTTAATATTAAATCCGATAAATAATAGAGTGTTAATTTATTTACCGGCAAATTTTTTCATTTACCCCTGATTCATTGTCAGGGATTAACTTCTCATCTTTTCCTCTGATTAAAATCTGATCCCTAAAAGGTTTTTATCTTAAGTAATACTCCATACTCGATTACCCTTCACCCTGCTCCCTTTCTCTATTGCTCCTGGCCTTTTCACCCATGATTGAAATTGTGGGTTTTAGTTCTCCTCCTGATTGTTAATATTCCTTCCATCTCTCCGTCTCCCTGCTTCCTGCTTCATACTCCATACTCTATGCTTCACAACCTCACCTCGGTATAACCTTTAAGATTTTTTCTGAATAACTTTAATGCTTTTCCCATATTTGCCTCTACAGTTTTGACTGAAATTGATAACTTTTCAGCAATTTCTCTGTATTTCAAACCTTCCAGTCTGCTTAATTCATATATTCTTCTGACCTTAACGGGCATAGCCACAATCGTGTCCTGAATGATCTGATCCAGCTCATCAGACTGGATGGGAATATCTGGTTCATTAACAATTGTTTGCTCAATCTCATCTGGTTCCAGTTTAACACTTCTCCTTGTATTTTTTTCTCTGAGGAACAGCATGGTATTATTATATACCGATTTGTATAAATATGCCCTCATCGAAGACCTGATCATTAAAGTTTCTTTCTTAGTCCAGAGTTTGTAGAAAAGATCCTGGACAATCTCTTCTGCTGTATTTTTATCGTGAAAGTACTGAAAGGCATAATTGCATAATTCCTTATAATAAGTCTTGAATATTTTTTCAAATGCTTCCAGATTTCCAAGACAGATCTGGGTCAGTATTTCATCTTCTCTAGACAATCTGTGACTGGTTTTTTTGTATGATTATTAAAAGTATCAAATAAATGGAATAATGGATTAAAGTCAGGTTTATAATTCTTTCAAGCGAAATATGCTGAAAAATTTACCTGCAACATATACAATTTACAGCTATAAAACACCTTAAATTCTTGTTTATTTGATGATCCAGCATTCCAAACTTCACACCTTCCAACCTTTCCACTTTCCTACCTTCCTACTTTCCCACTTTCCCACACTCCTCTCTTTCTCAAGTTCAAAATTAATTACTTCATGTTCCTCCCTTCCCTGAATTTTATAATTGCCTCTTTAACTTGCGGTTCAGTTTTTCAATAGCCGCTTCAATAGACTCATCGGGTTTGATGATGTTATAATCACCCCAGTATTCGGGATCCTCGAACTGGTTTACCTGTTCAGCCAGGATATCTGAATATCTGGAAGATTCTTTAAACTTCATCTTATCCACATTGGTGGCATCCATGTCTGTAACTGCCATTTCGGACATCATGGTATAGACCGAACTGAATAATTTCCTGTCCCATTTACATTTGAGCTGAAGTTCAGACCGCACGTATGAAAGATACCATAATCCATTAACCTCACGGTATTTGGTTATGTAATTTGCTCCCAGGATATCGATTTTCATCGAGGCTGGTTTTTTACGGACAAACAGGTTGGCGGCTTTATCAATATTCTCTTCATTCAGGCTGAAATCAAGTCCTACAATAGCAAGGTTATCGACATCAAGATATATTTTACCTTCATAGAGTGGTTCCTGAACATTCGCTTTCTGCTTGAATGAGATTACATATGCCTGCCTGTTATTCATGTAGTTAAAACCCTCGAGTTTGTAATTATAGAATTCAAATAGCTCCTGGGATAATATATCTCCAGGATTTTTAACCACGTCAAGCAACAGGGATACATACGGCCCTCCCTGCATCCGCATAATAACTGTATCCATTTTTTTAACATCCTGACTTTTTCTGCCAATAAAGATCCTGGACCTGTCGTATTCACTCGTTTTATAATACGGAGCTTTGTATATATCTATTACAGCTTCTGCCACTGCAATATAGTCTTTATTCTGCCGAATCGTTTCCCTGTAGAAAGATGTCAGCATAACAGGCTCATTGCTGTAATTCACTGACCTGTTCCGCATTGCTGCAATCAGCAATTGTTCCGGATCATTTGTTCTGATCTTTACTTCCTCGATAGGAAAGGTAGCAGGTTCGACAAAAATGATATTTAATGATTTGTTTAACTGTGCAAGATCTACCTCGGTGGTTTGATATCCCAGGTGTGTTATTGACAGTTTTCCTGAGGCATTTTTTGATGGGACTTTTATGATGAAATCACCATCCGAATTGGAAACCACACCAACAGTAGATTCTTTGAGCTGGATATTGGCAAAAACGACGGGCTTATTTGTGTTTTTATCCAGTATCCGACCGGAAAAGGATATATACTTAACAGTATCATTAGCAAAGTAAGCCGGATGGCCATTGGTTGTTCTACTATGTGCCCATATGTTTCCTGGCAGTAATGCCGTCAATAATAGAATGGCCATTACCGGCTTACATATTGCTTGAAATGAACAAAGCAAAAATTTTTTCATTTTGAGGTCAATATTTTACGTAAATAATCTGGTTGTCTACTAAAATGATGCAAAATATGTTCTTTACCCTATATTTTTGAGTGAAAAAATCTCCAGTTCACTATCCAGTCCAGGAAATGGCAGGATGTTGCCTGGAATCCTCATCGCTGTGAACTTCCGAGGCCTTTTTATAGAGAACCATGAACGGAAGTATTCATATAAATCACAATTAATTATCTTTAGTAATTATTGAGAATTGATTATTTCTTTGGAAAGAACCTTTTCAAAGATGAATAATCAGGAAAAAAAAATGAGATGAAAGCTCTTGTTCTGGAGGATTATATGAAACTGATTTACAAAGATGTTCCGGACCCGGTGATCGGTCCGGATGAAGTTCTAATTGCAGTGAAGGCGGTGGGTATTTGTGGCAGCGATATTCACGGAATGGATGGATCGACCGGAAGAAGGATACCACCGTTAATTATGGGACATGAAGCATCAGGTCTGATTGTGGAAACCGGAAAAGATGTAAGGGGTTGGAAGACAGGTGACCGCGTCACATTTGATTCGACCATATACAGACTTGACGATCCCTTTACCAGAAAAGGTATGTATAATCTGAGTGATGGGCGAGTGGTACTTGGGGTTTCAACCGGTGAGTTTAAAAGGGATGGTGCAATGGCCGAGTATGTATCTGTACCACAACATATTCTTTATAAAATACCGGATCATGTCAGCTTTACCAGTGCCGCTATGGTTGAACCGGCAGCCGTTGCTATGCATGCAATCGCGATGACACCTTGTACCATTAATGAAACTGCTGTTGTTTTCGGATCTGGAATGGTCGGATCGTTTCTGATTCAGCTGTTAAAGATAAACGGCTGTGGTCGTATTATCGCACTGGATGTGGATGATGACAGGATTGACCTGGCTCTCAGACTGGGAGCAACACACGGTTTCAATACCAGAAGCCAGGATATTCATAAAGTGATCATGGAATTAACCGGTGAGCTTGGGGCGGATATCGCTTTTGAAGTCGTAGGTAATTCAGAAACAGTAAATGCAGCGCTTAAAAGTATCAGAAAAGGCGGAACACTTACCCTGATTGGAAATCTGTCACCCATGATAGATATTCCTTTGCAGTTTGTTGTTACAAGGCAAATACGTCTGCAGGGATCTTATGCGATAGCTGGAGAATATCCGATTGTTTTGGATTTAATATCAAGAGGCAGGATTAACACCGAAGCTATTCTCAGTATCGAAGCACCCTTGTCTGACGGCGCAATGTGGTTCGAAAAACTCTATAGAAAAGAAAAGGGATTGATGAAGGTGGTGCTGATTCCATGACGGTTCAGGCTATACCATCATGAAGTGTTATGTCATCCTGAACTTATTTGAGGACCTTCTCCGGACCAGGTCAATGTGTCAAAGAAGATCCTGTAACAAGTTCAGGATGACATGACTTCTAATTATGGTATTTATTATTTCTAAACTGATAACAATACTATGGACAAATTCAAAACAGGCATTGTTGGTTGTGGCAAAGTTGCCCATTTACACGCAAAAGCACTTAAAAATATTGATGAATCGCTGTTCGTAGCAGTTGCCAGCAGGAGTGAATCGAATAGGTATGTCTTTGCTTCCACCTATGATGTAAAGGTTTATATGGATGTAAGTGAGATGGTTACTTCAGAAAAACTGGATATGGTTATAATTTGTACACCCCACCCTTATCATAAAGAGCCCGCCATCGATGCAATGAAATCCGGCGCTCATGTCCTGATTGAAAAACCTATGGCAGCCTGTCTTGCAGATTGTGATGAGATGATCAGTATGTCGAAAACAACCGGTAAGTTGCTCGGTGTCGTCAGCCAGAGGCGATTCTATGAACCCTGTGTGAGGATAAAGAAAGCAATAGATGAGCAGAAAATAGGAAAGCCCGTTTTGGGGGTTGTATACATGCTGAGCTGGAGGGATGAAGCATATTATTTGAGTGATCCATGGCGTGGAAAATGGAAAGAAGAAGGTGGTGGTGTGCTTGTTAACCAGGCCCCGCATCAGCTGGATCTGCTGCAGTGGTTTATGGGAGACATTGAGGAATTATACGGGGTCTGGAGAAATTTTAATCACCCCTATATTGAGGTTGATGATACTGCCGCAGCTATCATAAAATTTAAACAGGGGGGGATAGGAAATATTATTATGAGTAATTCGCAGAATCCGGGAATATATACAAAAGTGCATATCCATGGAGATAAAGGATATTCGGTCGGCGTACAGACAGATACAGGCAGTATGTTTGTTGCCGGAATGACAGGCATCCTTGAAGCACCCTATAATGATATCTGGACTATTCCTGGAGAAGAAAGATATCCGGAACGATGGAGGGAAAAGGAAAATGCATTCTTCAGGGAGATCAATTCAATGGAATATTATATTCAACTGCAGGTCGATGATTTCATTTCCGCAATCATCAATAAAAGAAAGCCTATGATATCTGCTGAAGAAGGAAGAAAAACTGTTGAGTTATTTACGGCAATATACCGTTCTCAAAGAGATAACAGCCCGGTTAAATGGCCTTTGAATCCGGAGTCTGGGAGGAGGGATTTTGATGGAAGGATAGGGGGATAAAAACGAAATAGCGAAAATCGAAAGTAGAAAATAGAAACAAAGAAGAAATAGCGAGAATCGAAAGCTGAAACCTTGAGAAAAGAATGGTGAGATTTTCAAACCCACACACCACACACACACCTCCGCCCCTTTAGGGGCGAAATTTCAACTACCCCGACAACCGACAACTACCGGCCATAAGCCATTCACTCAGTCCTTCTTTTTAATTTCCGGCTTAGCCTTTCAATGGCAGCTTCGATAGATTCGTCGGGTTTAATGATGTTGTAATCACCCCAGAAATCAGGATCTTCAAAATCTGTCACTTCTTCTACAAAAACATCAGATAGCTTGGTGGTTTCACGATATTTGTACTTCTGGATGTTTTCAGAACTAATATCGGTTACAGCCATTTCAGATGTAGTTGTATACATTGACCGGAACAGGTGTTTCTTCCATTTAACCCGAAATACAAGTTCTGTGCGTACATAATTGAGATACCACAAACCGTCTATAATCCTGTAATTGACAAGATAATTACCTTTTTCCACATTGATAGACATTCCGGCCGGTTTTTTACGGATCAGGTATTCAGAAGCCCGTTCTATCCTTTTTGGGCTTATCTCAAAATCAATGCCGACAATAGCCAGATTTTCAACACCAAGGTATAACTTGCCTTTATAAAGGGGAAAATCGACCTCTTCCTTCTGATCGAAATCAATTACATATGCCTGTGCATCATTTACCCGTACAATCCCACCCATTTTATATTCATAATACTTGAAGTCATCCTCGGCTATCAATTCACTTGGATTTTTAGCAACATCGAGCATATAAGAAGTGTATGGCCCCCCCTGAAATTTAAACAAAACGGTATCCATTTTTTTAACATCCTGGCTTTTCCTGCCCTTAAAAACCCTGACCCTGTCAATATCAGTTGTATTCTTATAGGATGCTTTATAGGCATCAAGGACTGCCTCGGCAATAGCTACATAATTCCGGTTTTGAATGATGGTTTCCCGGTAGAAGGAAGTCATCATAACTGGTTCTTCACTATAATTTTCAGGTATTTTCGCTAAAGCAGATCTGATCAATATCACAGGATCAAGCTGGCGGATCGTTACTTCCTCTATCTCATAAGGTGCAGACAGTAATTCTATGACATTTCCCGATGGTTTCAATGAACCGATATTATGGATTGAAGTAATGTAACCAATATGGGTAATACCTATTTGTCTGCCGGATAACAAATGTGGTACTTTAATGATGAAATCACCATCAGTATTGGTTACCGTACCAATTCTCGTACCGTCTATGAAAATGCTGGCAAAAACCACCGGGTCTCCGGTTTTTGCATCGATTACTTTTCCGGAGATAGAAATTATCCGTAAGGTGTCTTCATCCTGGCAGGTTATCAGATCTGAACTATAGTCAGTTGCACGATCATTAGAGATAACTGCCTGAGTATCGAAACAGATCATTACGATCAGAAAGATCAAAACTGTTGACCTATTTTTCATGACCGGTTTATTACTTGTGTAAATTTACAATGAAAATTTTCATTCTTAACCAGGTTTATAAAAGTTTTAATCAATTTTTGTATTCCAATATTTTGTAAGTATTTTAACAATTTAATTTTTCCTGAAAATCAATTACCATGAGACTTATGCTTTTAACACTAATGATTTGTGCAAATCCTTTGTTTTGCCTGTTTCTTTCTTCACAGCAGATCATGAGCGAGTTCCCCAACGCGGAGATCTCCAACGAACTGGTAAAGATGAAACTTTACCTGCCCGATTCAGAGAAAGGGTATTACCGGGCGACCAGGTTTGAATGGTCAGGTATTATTGCCAGCCTGGAATACCGGGGGCATCAATATTTCGGGGAGTGGAAAAGCACCCATGATCCGCTTTTTCATGAAGATCTCACAGGACCTGTAGAGGCTGCAATAACCGCCGGATTAGGTTATGCGGAGGCCAGACCGGGCGAAACATTTATCAGGATGGGTGTAGGGATCTTGGAAAAACCTGATGAGCAGGAATATCGCTGGAATCATACATATAAAATTGTTGATTATGGAGAATGGAAGGTTAAGAAAGGTGATGACTGGATTGAATTTCAACATGAAATCAGCAGTAAAAATGGTTGGGGCTATGTGTATACAAAAAGAATTGAATTAAAAAAAGATAATCCCGGATTTACAATAACACATGTTCTCAGAAATACCGGTTCAAAAACTATTGAAACAGACCAGTTTAATCACAATTTTTTTGTTATGGATAGTCAGATGCCCGGACCTGATTTTATTGTCCAGTTTCCATTCACGGTAAAAACTGGAAGTGACACAAGAGATTTGATCAGGATAGAAGATCATAATCTTTATTTCATGAAAGACCTTAATGAGGGAAGTATCTGGTTATTGTTAGAAGGATACGGTTCTGATGTAAAAGATCATGACATTGTGGTAAAAAATAAAAAAACGGGTGCAGGAATTCGTTTTAACGTTGATAAACCATTGGTCAGGCTAGCGTTCTGGGCCACCACAACCACCCTCTGCCCGGAAAATTTTATCTCTATCTATCTTGAACCGGGAAAAGAAGACAGGTGGGTATCGGATTATACGGTTTTTGTTGAATGAGCAAAAAGTGTTATGTGCTTACTCCCACTGTCCACCTTTCTCATCCCGAAAACTATCTGGAATGGGGAACAGTTGGATCAGTCCTGAGAACTATATGAATGATAATTCGAAGGAGGATTTATTTCTATATACATGAAATATAATACGGAAAAATCCTGGAGACATATAATATTATTTATTTATGAGAAATAGAAAACCGACTGCCTGGTATCTCTGCATCTCTTTTGCTTTATTACTCGTGATCATCACGTTTACTCCACTTGTAATTCCTCACGGGAAATATAACCCTATTCTACTGGGAATGCCCTATACAATATGGACAGGCATTCTGATAAGCCTGGGATTGGTTATTATTACATTCATAAGTGTGTTTGTTCATCCAGGATCAGATAAAAAAGATTAATCATGAGTACCTGGCTTATCATCCTATCAGTAATATATATTTCTCTCCTTGTGCTCCTTTCATTACGATCCAGAAGAAAGACAAAAACGGCACAGGACTTTATATTCGCGGGTTCCAATATTGGAATGGTACTTGGGTTCCTGACTTTTGCCGCAACACTTTTCAGTACTTTTACATTGATGGGTATGCCCGATTTTTTCAGGCTCAATGGTGCAGGAGCATGGATCTTCCTGGCAGTATCTGACGGTGCGATGGTTTTTCTGATTATCTGGTTTGGTTTTCATCTGAGGGAGAAGATATCACAAAAAGGATTTAACGGGATATCCGGATTGCTTAATGTTTGTTATGGTAATCGTTTGGCAGGTTATGTTTATTTTTTTGGTGCCTTTGTTTTTTTAATACCCTATGTAGCAATACAGATAAGGGGAGTAGCGATATTTTTGAACGCTACCTTCCCCGGGATCCTGCCCGTATGGATTTGGGCATCTGTAATTATTATTATATTACTTATCTATAGTGAATTAGGTGGATTGAAGGCGATTATGTATGCCGATAGTATGCAGGGAATTATACTGCTAACTGTTGTATGGATTATAGCACTGAATTGCATCAGGTTTTTTGGAGGTATACCGGAAATGTTCCGGCAGGTTGAACAGGTTAACCGGGAGTTATTGTCTGTTCCCGGCCCGACAGGATTGTTCAATTTCCAGTTTCTCCTTGCTTCCCTGCTTGCTATTCTGCTTTTACCGGTAACGCAGCCGCAGCTGACTACCCGTCTTGTGGTGATGAAAAATCTCAGGGCGATGCACAGAATGGCTGTTGGAGTTGGTGTTTTTGCAAATCTGATCATATTCCCTACACTGATTCTTGGTTTTTATGGTGCAGTAAGGTACCCGGATAAAAATACCGCAGATTTTATCTCCCAGGTTCTTCTTTTTGATCAGCCCGGAATTCTGGCTGCAGCTGCAATCATCGGACTTCTTGCTGCTGCCCTCTCAACAAGTGACTCCCAGATATTTGCCCTTGGCACGGAATTACGGTCACTCATGAAGGGAGAGGAAAGAATCGTATTCATCCGCACACGCATAGCAATGGTTATTTTTGGTGTTGCAGCACTTATTTTTTCCATATTGAGCAGTGATGAGCTGGTTCTGCTTGCAAGGGTAAGTTTTGCCGGAACATCGTTGATGGCACCTATGGTATTTGCAGCAATATTCCTGAAATATCCTCCCGGGAAAGCCATTCCTATTGCAACTTTTGCAGGATTGATTGTATTTGTCCTGTCACAGCTGGAATGGATTCCGGGAATAATCCTGAATATCAGGATGGATCTTTTTTTACTGATCCTGTTATTCTTCCTTTCGGCCATATTTGCATATGTTAAAAGATCATCTGTTAGAAATAATACAGCATCATAAAATTGTTACTATGCTTAAAATAGATTATTCACTTAAGCCCGAAGACCTGATCCCAAAACTCCGGAAATTCTGGGAACTTTCTGGTAAAAAGATTCTCCTGATTGAAAAAGAATATGATTCGGAAGAAGGTTCACCTGTATTTACAATAAATGGAAAATATACGAGCAGGGGCTGGACCGACTGGACACAGGGATTTGAATTTGGTTCTGCCATTCTTCAGTTCGATGCAACGGATGATCATCGGTTCCTGGAACTGGGAAGGGGAAAAATAGTTAAAAATATGGCAGGGCATGTCAGCCATACGGGAGTGCACGATCACGGATTCAATAATGTGAGTACTTATGGTAATCTGCTGCGGCTCATTCGGGAAGGGAAAATACCTTTCAACCCATGGGAGGCATCATTCTATGAGCTGGCACTGAAAATATCCGGGGCCATCCAGGCTTCACGATGGACAGGTATTCAGGAAGGGGGCTTTATCTATTCTTTTAATGGCCCCCATTCCCTGTTTATCGATACGATCAGATCATGCCGGATCCTGGCGCTGAGTCACTCACTGGGTCATTACCTCCTGGGCGAGCAGGATGAACCTGTCAGCCTCCTCGGTCGCCTCCTCGATCATCTCAGAACAACAGCAAAATATTCAGTATATTATGGGAACGGAAGGGACATATATGATATTCCCGGAAGGATCGCCCATGAATGCATTTTTAATATTATAAGCGGAGATTTTCGTTGTCCTAATACCCAGCAGGGCTATTCACCCTTTTCAACATGGACAAGAGGATTGTCATGGGCAATACTTGGCTTTACAGAAGAACTGGAATATTTGACGGAATTGCCGGACGATGAACTTAACCTTTTTGGTGGCAGAAAGGAAATAGAATCTGTGCTGCTGAAGGCAGCAAAGGTGGTTGCAGAATTTTATATTGAGCACACACCGGTTGATGGAATCCCATATTGGGATACCCGTGCCCCGGATTTAAACAAAATTGGTGACTATTTGAACCATCCTGCCAATCCGTTTAATGAATTTGAACCTGTCGACAGCTCAGCTGCAGCTATTGCAGCACAGGGTTTGTTAAGACTGGGTCACTGTCTGGCTGATTCAAAAAACGACATGGCCGAAAGGTACCGGCAGGCTGGAATTACAGTTCTGAACACACTTCTGGATGAACCATATCTCTCTACGGGACCACAACACCATGGTCTTTTACTGCATACTGTCTATCACAGGCCAAATAACTGGGATCACACACCTGACGGATCCAGGATTCCTAACGGTGAATCTGGTATGTGGGGAGATTATCATCTGAGAGAAGTAGCTCTTTATTTACAGAAAATGCTCAATAAAGAGCAGTATTATGCTTTTTATAATTGCCTGTTGTAGTTCATTTTTTATAGATCAGGATGTATGAATAAATCAATTGGGGGGCTATGCCATAACTAATTTTTAACGCAAGGAAGGGGAAGAAAATACAAAGCCAGCAAAAAACAGATTGCTGTTAATTATGGCTTTGTGAACTTTGTGATAGCCTTTTGATGAAGCTATAACATACCCCTGTAAAAGGGGCTAGGTAAAGAACTCCGGGGTATAGGATGAAAGAAATTGTATTTCATTAAAATAGATAATTAAGGTAATGTCAGACCTTTCAAGATTATGCATCCATACTGAAACAGTTAAACCCCTGCAGATTGAAGAGGTGGCTGAAAAATTTGCCCATCATGGTATACCGGGTGTTTCAGTATGGAGACAAACACTGGAAAACAGGGATCCGCAAAAAACAGGTCAGATACTGAGAGATCAGGGATTGGAAATTGTATCACTGGTAAGGGGAGGATTTTTTCCCTCATCTGATCCTGGAAAAAGGGTAGCAGCAATAGAAGAGAACAAACGGGCAATAATTGAAGCTGTTAAGCTTGGAGCATCGCTGCTTGTGCTGGTATGTGGATCAGACCCGGATCAATCCCCCGGCATTTCAAGAACCCAGATCAGGGATGCCATAAGGATATTATTACCATTTGCTGAAAGTCAAAAAATCAGGCTTGGTATAGAACCATTGCATCCCATGTATGCCGATACGAGATCCGCAATTATTACCATGAAACAGGCCAATGAGATAATCGGGGAAATGGACTCACCTTTTCTCGGGTTGGTTGTGGATGTTTACCATACCTGGTGGGACGAGAACCTGGAAGATGAGATAAAACTGGCAGGGAAAAAAGGGAAAATATTTGCTTTTCATGTCTCCGACTGGAAGGTGCCGACTGAAGATATGCTTGCAGACCGCGGATTGATGGGAGAAGGTTGTATTCCAATCAGACAGATCAGATCATGGGTAGAGGAAGCAGGATTTAATGGATTTATTGAAGTGGAGATTTTTTCCAAAAAATATTGGAGACTTGAACAGGAAGTGTATCTTAAGATGATCATTAAGGCCTTTGAGGAGTTTGTTTAAAAGTTGACGGGGAGTTTAGAAAAGTAAGGGCAAACTCGAAATCCGAAATAAAAGAAAAAGAATCGGAAATCGAAATTTATGATTACTAAATATTCTGATCCCGGGTTTTGTTTTTAGATTTTATTTCGGTTTTTGTGGTTTCGAATTTCGAGTTTTCTTCTTTCGTTTTTATTTCGGATTTCGACTTTCACATGTTTTGAATTTCATGGTATCTTAATTTGATAAAGGTAAAATCAGATGAATATTTCATCAAAAAATAAATCCTATAGTATAGGGATCATCATGAACGGCGTTACCGGCCGGATGGGTACCAACCAGCACCTGATGAGATCTATTGTTGCAATCAGGGAACAGGGAGGGATATGTGATGATAACGGACGATGCATCATACCTGAACCCATACTGGTTGGAAGGAATAAGGATAAGCTGAAACAGCTGGCTGAAATTTCAGGATGTGATAATTATTCGACAGACCTTGAAGATCTGCTGAGGGATCCGGATTACCAGATATATTTTGATGCACAGATAACAAAGCTCAGATATGATGCTATAAAAGCGGCTATTCTGTCAGGGAAACATATTTACTGTGAAAAACCATCAGCCGCAGACCTGATATCAGCCCTGGAATTATACAGGCTTGCCAATGAAGCAGGGGTAAAGCATGGGGTTGTCCAGGATAAGCTCTGGCTGCCAGGAATACAGAAATTGATAAAACTCAGAGATTCAGGTTTCTTCGGAAAAATTCTGGCTGTAAAAGGGGATTTCGGTTACTGGGTATTTGAAGGGTTTGATGTTCCATCCCAGCGGCCATCCTGGAATTACAGGAAAGAGGAGGGAGGTGGGCTTATCATTGACATGCTCTGCCACTGGAGATATCTTCTTGATAATTTATTCGGAGATGTGAAGTCGGTTTGCTGTCTGGGAGCAACACATATTCCCCAACGCATGGATGAATCCGGGGCAATCTATCATGTTACAACTGAAGATGCAGCATATACAATATTCGAGCTGGAAGGGGGCATCATCGCTCAGTTTAATTCATCCTGGGTGAGCAGGGTAAGAAGAGATGATCTTCTTATAATACAGGTAGATGGAACTAAAGGATCCGCGGTAGCAGGATTGAGAGATACCTGCATCCAGGATTACAAATCAACACCCAGACCGGTATGGAATCCGGATGTGCCAAAAGAAATTGATTATTTCCGGGATTGGCAACCTGTATATGAGGGAGACAGGTATGAAAACGCGTTTAAAGTCCAGTGGGAATTGTTTCTCAGGCATGTGGCATGGGATGAACCATTCCGCTGGGATCTGATGGAAGGTGCAAAGGGATTACAGCTTGCTGAAGCGGCACACCGAAGCTGGAGAGAGAGGAGATGGATTGAGCTGGACAGGTTGGTTTAATTATATCGTGCAGAAATGGTTCTGAGAGAAGAGCAAGAATCGAGAATCGAAACCTCGAAATCTTTGTATTCTCTCCCCCCTGTATACCACCTCTCTCGTGAGAAAGGGGACAGGGGGTGAGCAGACAATTTTCGACTTTCGTAAGTTTTGAACTTTGGCCATAAGTTTATATGTATACCTAAATTGTCATTTATAGATTTTAATCTTAAATACGCTAACTCTATGAGAAAAGTTGTCCTTATAACAGGTGGCTCCCGTGGAATAGGCCTTGGCATCGCGAATGAATTTGCCATAAACAATTATGATATTGCCATTATGGGCAGGAGAAATACCGGCCAGGTTTCAGAAGTCATGAATGAACTGGGCAAAACCGGGGCTGATGTTTTATACATACGGGGAGATGTTTCTTCATCATCAGACCGTAGAAATTGCATTAAGACCATCAGGAGTCACTTTGGAATGCTGAACATCCTGATTAATAATGCAGGAATGGCTCCCGGGGTTAGGAAAGATATCCTGCAGTCAACAGAAGCAAGCTTTGATGAAGTGTTGAATGTTAACCTTAAAGGACCATATTTCCTTACACAACAGGTTGCAAACTGGATGATTGATTTAAAGAAAGAAAATAAGAGATTTGAAACCTGTATTATCAATATCTCTTCTGTCTCCGCTACCATCGTCTCCACGAACCGTGGAGAATATTGTATTTCAAAGGCCGGTATGAGTATGATGACACAGCTTTTTTCTGTAAGGCTTGGAGAATATGGAATCCCTGTTTATGAGATTCGGCCGGGGATCATTATGACAGATATGACAGCAAGAGTTAAAGATAAGTACGACAGAATGATTAAAGAGGGCTTAACCATCCTGCCCCGGTGGGGAATGCCTGCAGATGTCGGCAAAGCAGCTCTTGCACTTGCAAACGGAAATTTTAATTATTCCACCGGGCAGGTAATTATGGTTGACGGAGGAATGACCCTGCAGAAAATCTGACAACCGTTCATAAAAAATTATACAGGCTAATCAGGTTACAGAATATCAAGCTTATCTGTTAATAATACCATGAAATAGCTGAGAATAAAGGCTATAGCCGGGGCAATAAGCCATACGATCCAGAATTTCTTTACTGAACTCTTGCTGAATGTTTCTTTCCAGCCTTGCTTTGTAACCCCAAGAGCAAGAATCGCACCCGTATTTAATTGAACGAGCGATGTAGGTATCCCCTTTGTGACCGATGCAAGTAGTAATAATGTAGCTGTGAGTAAAGAAACTGCTGTGGCACCGACGGGCCCAAATGCGACAATTTCTGTCCCTGTAGTTTTTAAGATTTTATAGCCGAAAATTGAACTGCCAATTCCAAAATTGGGAGCAATAATAAGGGTTGAAAGGATCATGATCAGGATAAAATTTTGTCCTTCAGGTTCGAGTCCTAATTCATTCAGAACCATTGAGGCAATTGGACCGGATGCATTGGCAACATTATTTGCCCCAATAGAAAAGGCTACATACATGGAGGAGATGATCACCAGGAACTTAAGGATTGGATGCTGGGATAATTTATCGTAATCAACATATCTGCTTTTCCGGATTGGATTATAGATTGCCTTCCCAACTGCCAGCATGATGATAAAAGCAATAACAGGTAAAATGAACCATGTTGGGACAATTTCAAGAAACACTTTTTGTGTATTC
>LJUQ01000108.1 GCA_001304505.1 Bacteroides sp. SM23_62_1 | reverse complement strand
AGGGCACAACTCATTGCCCAGCTAATTGCCCCGGCATTTTCATCTCCTGACAGTTGAAAATATTCCTGAAAAAAAGGCTTGGCTCTTCCTATAACAACCCAGTCATAACCGAATAACATACCTCCTAACGTAGCGGTCAGTGAGATAGACCATATATATCTCATATTAAACTTGTAATCACTCATTACGTTGGAATTTATATGCCGCTATACATTTAAAATTAGTTGTAAGATTGGTGCAGATTCAGACCCTTTCTCAAGTGCCCTTCTTGTGATACGTATAAGCTCAAATACAACAAGCATGTTTATCATATATTTATGTACAGGTGATAATACAATTGAGAATGCTTTCTTTACCTTAGATATTATTTGGATGCCGACAGAAGCGAATCAATTTATTATTATATAATTCCTTACTATTCATATAAACTGTATCTCTTAATTGCCGGGGACCAGGATTGACAGATTACTGTAGTCTGAAAATCCATACTCATTAAATGCTTTTATCCGAAAAGTATATTGAATACCTGAAGAAAAAAATTCATAATAAAAATATTTGATATTTCGTTCAACTGCTCCAATTTGTAAAAATTCCCCACCCGGTATTTTGGATTCTATAGCGAAACCATTTTCATTATCTGAATAATCGCTCCATTTAAGTTCAATTATTCCATCTACATACTGTGTCACAAGATCCCCCGGGGGTATTAATGGATCCTGGGGGGAGTGGAGTTTTTCCAGACCAATATGACAAACAGATAAATAAGGTAATTTACTTAATGGATTTTTTCCCGAAACCTGCATCCGAAATGTTTTATTGCCGGTGTCTTTAAAAGTTTTCCTTCCCAGATAAACTAACTTGTAGGCATATTCTCCGAACTGATCCCATTCTTCACCCTGGGGAGCTCCGTCAATAAATAATCTGCATTGTCCGCGTGACATCATGCTATCACCGTTTGCACTGATATAACCAATTGAAATATTATAATTACCTTTTGGAACATAAACGGTATAATCAATATAATCCCCTATTTCATTGGATTTTAGGAGCTGATATCTCTCTGTAGTATTGTAAGTCAAGTAAAACACAGTATCTGATGCTGAATAATTAAAATATTCCACATCATACATCGGACCATTCACCGGATCATAAGTTTTTCTATCATAACATTTTGATAATTTACTGTCAGAAAGATCATAAGAAACCAGTAATGCAGGGCCCGGCCAGTAAACTTCTGCCATATGTCCTTCAGTATTATCGTAAATATAGAATTCGTTCATGCCATTTTTTATAACACCTAACGGAATTGGCAAGAATGATCCAGGATAAACATCTTCGGGGTGGTGATTGCGTAATTCTTTAAAGTCCATTAGCATAATGTTATTCAGCCCAAACTGACATATATATTTATTTTCCAGATGACCTATATAAATCTTCGAATTCATTAATATAACTGTATCAGCATGGCCAATATCTTCAGTTATTTCACATCTGCTTTTTTTTATTTCTCCAATCCGCACTTTGAAATTTTCAGGAACATCATATGGTTCATATAACCTTACCATCCTGTCTTTTCTGGCTAATATTAAATTCTCAACAACAGGTGTCATATATGAAATCCCGTCTATATCAGTAATTTTTACCATTAACTTCATGGGCATTTTCTGATCGGGGATCAGTCTGAGATCCCAGTTATAGGTATATGGAGAAATGGTTAGTTTGCCAATATTCCCATCCCATTGCTGGTTTCTGATAAAATATTGCCATTTAGTGTATTCACTGGTTCCATCAAGTGGATAATAGTAATAATATCCCAGCAGGTCGATACTTTTGACAGGTACAGTTGAGCTGTAAACAGAAATTTCTATTAATAAGCTGTCATTATAAATAGTGGTATTGTTTACAGGTGTCTTTATGATTCCTGAGGCATGAGTTTTTAAGCTATCGTAATATACCCGGATTCCAAAATCATCGAGCCTCATTCCTGGCCAGTTGAAACCATGACATAGCTGTTCCCCTAGAAAAAAAGTTATTATATTTTCACCTGTTTTAAGTTCAGGCAATGGAATTTCAATACAATCCCTTCCAAGGATTTTATAAAAATAACAGTTTGGAATACCAGGTGTTTTTGGTTGCGGGAGAAGTCGTTTTATTCCAGTATTAATTCTGAATGAAATATCACCGGTACCAATATGTCCGGGCTGGACACCAACAGCAATTGCTTCAGCTTTCACAGCCATTTCAAGATCATCAATAAAAATGCTATATACTATACTATCAGCTTTTGCATAGCGCGGATACATATAAATGGAATGTTTCATATAGCATTCCCTGAAGATGTCTCCGCTAACCGGATCAGCATCACATATGAGTGTTGAGGAAATTATGACAATCGATAAAAAGTACGTTTTTAGTGATAGTTTGAAACAGATTTTGTTTATCATTATTTAAGCGTATTATACCATATTTCAACTCTACTGCCTGTTTCATAGTGCTTGCCAAATACATCGGGCATACCGTCATTATTGAAATCACAGGTCCAGCAGTTGTGGGAACCCTGATCAGACCATGTTGGGAAAGTATGAGTCTTCCATAACGTACCAGCACCATCTGTATTTTCAAAAATATAAACTTGCCCTCCATGTATATCACCTGTTAATAAATCCAGATCGCCATCTCTGTCAAAATCATCCAGTTTCATTGAATGAAGGCCTTTACCATCAGTTTTCAGATCAATCCTGGTATAATGGGGACTTAATATTACATAACATGAGGATCCTTCTTCTTCTGAATGGGCAAAATCTGTGATACCATCTTCATTAATATCTCCTGCATCACATTTTACACCCGGGATTGAATTTGGAATTACATGTTCAGGCCAGTTATTTTGTGCAGGGTCTCCGGGATTTTCATACCAGGCATTACTGTTAAGCACATCCATATCTCCATCCTGGTCTACATCATAAATTGCCAAGCCTGCTGTTTTCCCACCTATTTTATAACTCTGCCAGGATTTTTTGGGATCATCAGGTGATGGTAAATAATAAGTACCAGCTCCATGATAAGCCTGCGTGATAATGTCATCCCTGCCATCATGATTAAAGTCGAAAATTCTGCTGTGATCAGAAATATCATCCATGTTGAATATAAAATGGACAGGCCAATTTATCTCCCTGCCAGTATTTTCATACCAATAATTACCATCCCCGCCCTGTTGTCCACCGGTAATGTCAAGGTCTCCATCACCATCAAAATCTCCCGTCCAGATGCCCATATTACCGTGATAATCCGGATCAATGGGATGATGCATCTTCCATTTGGGTGGATCACCACCAAGGTTTTCATACCAGGCCATACCATCTGTGTCGACGATTAAATCTAAAAGACCGTCACCATTGATATCTGCACAGGCAATATCGTCAGGATCATCCAGGGGATCAGGAAGAACCTGATGCTGAAATTCCCAATCTTTGGATGAATTTAATTCCGGATCCGTTAAATAAAGAAACACCTCAGCAGCATGCCAGGTGTGTGGAGTTGCAGTTTTCTCTTTCACATAAACCTCATTAATGACAGCCATGCCTGGATAATCGGCAGCACTCGCCTGAATTTCCCATGTTAATGGATAATCCCGGTTACTGAGCGCATTGTTTTTCCTGCCGAAATAATGATCCTGGGCCCAGGAGATATAAGGATAATAAGTTGAGATGTGGCCATTCTCTCTGGCAATATCCTTATTCATCCACCAGATGAGTGTATTGTACCCGTCATTGGTATCCGGTACAATATAATGATCTTCCAATCCCATATGAGAAAGTCCGAATTTTAACCATTTCGTACCATATACAGGACGTTCTGAACCATCGGTTCGTCCTGTGATGTATTTCCCCGTTTCGCTTACTATTTCTCTTTTCTTAACTTCTTCAAAAACTTTATTAACCAGAGGGTGATTTTTATCTGCAAACAGTGAAAGTAAATACAATGTCTGGCCAAGGTTATCTACTTCAGCTTCTCCATTATTATAATCATACACATCTTCCAGGTTAAGTACCCACTCTTTCATTACATGGAGGTTATCTGTTTGTTTAAAACACATAGCCATCATGGAAGCATCCCGGATCCACGGCTTTTTATATACAAAATAGTTTGGGACAGGTTTACTGTCGGATACATTAATGAGAAGCTCCTGGTGCAGTACCTTAAGTATTTCACAGTACCTGAATTCACTGAATGAAGGAAGATTTATTTCATAATCGGTTCCATTAACACGACTTTCTTTCCCATTATCAACTATATAGACACCTTTTTCATTTTCGTAGATTGTAAACTGTTGATTATTCATTGTTTCTAATTCAACTTTATATTCATTAGGAATAATGGTTTCAGCCTTGATGCTCCATTCCCTTAAAATTTCACCTGAGAGAGGTTTTATTAACTTCCCCTGCTTATATAAAAGCTTTGTCCGATTGGCCATGCCAAATAAAAAAAACTTAATATCCGGCATTTCCTGAATACCAAATTCATTTCTGAATTCATGAAGTTGCTTCCTGTATTCAGATAATGCAGGGGTTACTTTTTCTTCAACAATTGAAATTTTATTTATCAGTACATCATAATCAGCATAGGTTTGACCTGCATCTGACAGGGGAACCAAAAAATAATTTACTATTTCATTTCCATTATTTCCGGTAATTTTGTAGACCTGATCTCCCACCCATCCCCATCTTGGTTTACCATTTGCTGATGTAATGTTCTCATCTGTAGCCAGTAACTGTGGCCCACGTTTTATGGCTGCCAATTCTGAGCCTTTATTATTATCAGGGACAACGTAAAAAGGTATTTCCATTAAAATCTCCACTTCATCACCATCTTTCCAGGTTTTTTCAATAATCAGATAATCTTCCTGTATCCCGGTGTATATTTGATCACCTGATCTGGCCTTGAAATTTTCTACTCCGGCCGGCACATTAAGCAATAATTTAAACTTCTCATTTTTCTTCAATCCTATCTTAATATCTATTTTATTTTCTACAGGAAAATCTGTGATAACATCAAGAGTAATATTTTTGTTAAGACCAGATCTGCGTGTTACTTCATACCTGCCGGAAGAATAAAAAAGCAATGCCGGATTGTCATTTACCGAACCTGCAATAAATTTTGGTATAAGTGCTATTCCACGCGGTATACTAAAGGAGCAACAACAAACATCAGGCAGTATTCCATGATTCACTTCTCCATATCTTTTTCTTCCTCCAACCAGGGGCAGGAAATATGAGATTTCACCTGTCTTTGGGCTCTGTGCGGCAAAAAGGGCATTATACACACTATTTTCAAGCTGCCTGGCATATTTTTGTTCTCCGGTAAGTTGCAGAAGATGCCAGTTCATTTGTATCCAGGTTACAGTTACACATCCCTCACCTGGTCCGCAATATTTATCGGCAAAATCATATTGCCCCCTGGGGTTTAAATTACTATCATCTTTAAAATGCTCTGTATGACTGGCAGTTCCGTTTATATATAAACGATTGTTTACAATGTCGTTCCATGCATTAAGCACGGTTTTAAGGTAATCTTTATTACCTGTAACCTTATATAATTCCAATAAACCAACCAGGCATGATAACATTTCATAAGCTTTCCCGTTGGCAGTTTTAAAAACATTTCCATGCTCAAGTAAGCTTGATATAATTTTAGGCCCGTGATCCTGCTCCCATGATTTTACTATGTATTCACAAAATTCAATGTACTTTTTATTACCAGTAAAATGATACAGTTCAACCATGGGTTCCATAACGCTTGAAGGAGCCATTCCAACGTGAGTTCCTGATTTAATAATATCCAATGTGTCTTCTCCAAAGGTATCACATAACAAATCTCCAACTTTTACACAAGCCTCTAATGCAGGTGTATAACCTGTTGCATTATAATAAGAAAGCAGGCCAATCAATACGTATTTATGACACCAGACATCCCACATGGTCCAACGATCTTTCTCTTCGTACGTGCCCAAATAACCATCTGCCAATTGGGTGTTTATAAGTTCTTTAGCGGCATAATCAATTCGCCGGAGCAACTTTTCATTACCCGAATTTTCATATTCAAGTGATGCTGCATGAAGAAATTTACCAACATATTCACCTGCCCATGACTGAACTCCCGGCCTGTTTATAAATGGTTCCAATATGCTGTCTATATCTATTGTTAATAAGCGTTTTTCCAGATTTATCTTCATTCTTTCGCCCAGATATCCCTCATAACCTGGATTTATATATTGCGCCGGTATAAAAACGTCTTTTATTAAATCATTGACAGCATAGTCTACCCGAGAGACAGATATTGTTGTTAATGACAATAGTATTAATGAGTTAAATATTTTTTTCATTTTTATCTTTTCAAAATGAAAGAATAAGCCAATAATATTTATTCATTCGAATTTTCATCTACAATTTTTTTACCCAGGTTAATGATTTCTTCTTCGCCATTTCTAACTCCGAATATGTAACAGGTATATGCCACCTTACTCCAGTTCCACCAGGGAAATAATTCAAAACCTTTTCCCTCCCACGGCAAAAGTTTAATAATGGGAATCGCTTCCACGGGAACGACCCTGCCCCATCCCAGGCCACTTTCTTCATGGTACAAACCCATAATGAAGTGATTGTTATAATTTAGTGGTCCGCCATCGGGAGGATCAGGTTTTACGATATTTTCATAATACGTATGAAAACGGTCGAAATAAACACCAGGGTAAGGGATGAAATCTCTTACCCATTTTTCTGCACCGTAAATAGCATAATTCCCACCGCCATTGCTTATGTCTACAACATTTACATCATATGCCAGGTACTCGATTTTAATGTAAGGTTTATCTTTAAAGATGGTAATTTCCTGAACACCATCAGGACAGATTTTTTGTGGTGCCCAGCGCATATAAACAGTTTTACTAAAATTATCTTCTTGAATTATTACAGCTTTTGTGAGCAAACCACGGTTGGCTGCTGCATCGATTGAACGGCCCGCAAGATTTAAAGTATCAGGCTTTACAATAAATTCAGTAATTGCTGTTTCCCACTGGGGCTCCCTGCCGGCTTTGTTTTCGGCGTCAAAAGCTCCATAACGTACTTTAATCAGTTCGTTTTCAAGGATAACTTCAAGTCTGCCATCCTGATCCTTACCAATCGTAATACCCTCCCATGTTCTTTCATTGAAGGGATGTGAACAGCCTCCCAGCAATAATATGGCCAGCAGATAATAAGGGAAATATTTGTTCATCGTATTAAGTATGATTATTTCAGTTTATTTATCCACAACTGTAAAGGACCGGTGTTATAATTTTTTGGTGTGATAATATCCATATCCCCATCTCCATCTATGTCGCTGATACCTGCGCCATAGCAACCTTCATTTGAAAGGGTGATAAATTCCCATGGTTCCTGTCCGTTATTTATAAATACAATCAATGGGTGTAATGCCTCTCTGGCAAAATAATCATGGGTTTGTATCAGCTCTCCCGTAACAATATCGATATCGCCATCATTATCCATATCCCCTGCCCGCAGTGAATGGCACCAATCCACCTCCCCAATAACATGTATCTTCCAGTCATCCGGATTGGAAACGTTTTTACTCCCTTCATACCAGAGAACAGGGTGTCCTGATGTTTCTGCATTTGAAAAAATCACATCAGGATATCCGTCATGATTGACATCAGATACTTCAACTTTACAATTATTATCAGTTCCGGGCACTTCATACTGTAAGAACCATCTTTTATCGATAATATGCATAATCCAGACGGAATTAAACGGATTTTCCAGCCAATATCCATTCAGGACGATATCCTGATCCCCATCCATATCAAGGTCTCCAATGGCCAATCCGTCATGTCTGTGAATCGGATCCTGTCTGACCTGCCATTTATCCGGAATAACCTGAAAAAAAACATATAGCCAGTTTTCAGCCCGGGCAATGATATCCGGTTGCCCGTTTTTGTCAATGTCAGCAATATCAAATTCCTTGATGTATTCAGCCGGACCGATAATATGTAAGTTCCATTCTGACTCAAGGGCCTTGCTTTCAGGAGATGGATTTTCCAGCCAGAAAACCATTCCTTCGTCGTTACCGTCTAAATAACGACCGATTATATCCAGGTCACCATCATTGTCAATATCTCCTGTTATTTCGTCGCAAGAGCTGTATTTGATTTTGCAGATAACAGCAGGTTCCCAGTTGGGAGCTATAAAAGCAGTAATTTCATGGTTGTTCTGAGCGCTGATAGTGAATAATATTTCTTTTATCCCATCGTTGTTTAAATCAATAAAAAGCGGGTGCCTGCCTGATTTTTCGCTCAGGATTGTTCGTTGGAATTCCAGGGATTGCCCCTGGATTATTCCAGGTAACATAATAAGGGCAATCAACAAAATAAGATGAATAGAATGTGTTCTTCCATTTCCAAGGACCGACTTAAATTTTCTCATTATTAAAATATTTAAAGAATTGAATATCTGACTGTTGCTATTATTCAGACCAAATACCTGTCGACCTTTTACTTGATCAAAACGGCGCAGCCAAAGGCTGCCTGCCTGTTAAGTCTTTTTTCCCTTTATTTCCTGATACATTTTCATTTGCCAGCTTCCTTACCTGGTTTACATTTTACGTCCCCTTCATCGCAATATCGAACCAGGATAGCAGGTCCCGGCCAGTTTATTTCCAGGGCATGTCCTTCAGTGTTGGAGAAAATATGAAAAATGTTGTCACCCTCCTTCAGATACTCAATGGGAACCGGTAACATATGAATGCCAGCTTCATGAAGAATACCGAAATTATCGGCAATCATATTCCCGTTTAAACCAACTTCGTGATTGGCCCCATCTTCAGTAGCTCCCGACCATGAAGTAAAAACCAGGAATGCAGAAATTGAATTGTCCAGTTTTTCAACCTTAATGATGCATTCTTTTTCACGGCCTACTCTAACCCCAAAAACCTCAGGAATAGTATCAGGTCTGTACATGATCACATTAAAATTATGCTGTTTCAAAGCTTTATATTCGACAGGTCTGGTAATATATGAACAACCATTAGCTGAATTGATCTTTGCTGCTATCATTAATTTATCTTCCTGTTGAGGCAACCAGAAATTATCCCATGGGGCCGCATAGGGCGGACTATACTGGGTATTCAGGATACCCTCCCAGGAACCTTTATTTAATCGATATTGCCACTGGGTAAATATTCCATCTCCATCCCAGTCGTAATCAGTGAAATAGCCTATATATTGCACTGAAACCACGTTTTCGGGATGATCGACCTCTGTCCTGAAAGCAATATGCTGATAGGCTGTGTCTTTATCCTGAATCTTTATTACTTTGCCTTTTGCACATTCTTTATCGCTGGAATAATAGATACGAATGGTAACAGAATTGATTACATAATGAGCCCAGTTAAAACTGTAACAGATTTGTTCACCTTTGTAAAATGTAAGTTTATTCTGCCCTTTTTCAAGGTTATTCAAAGGTATCTCAACAGCAGGCTTGCCATACAGATTCCGGTAATAGCAATAGGGACTTCCAGGTGTTGGAGGTTGAGGAAAATCATATAATTCACTATCATTTATTTTGAATTTTTGTTCACTTGTCCCGATATGTCCTCCCCAATACTGGATACAAATTTCTGCTTTAACTGCCTTTACCAGGTCATCAACATCGATGAAAACGGAAATAGAATCTATACCGTTAATTGCACGGCCAGGAGGGGTAATATTACTTTTATAATAGAATTCCTTAAAAATGCTTTCTGGTTGAATTTCAGCATTTATTCTGAAAGAAATGAAAAGTAAGCCTATCAGGCAATAAAAAAATACTTTGGTGTTCATATTTCTACTGGTTTAATAATAATTAAATGTATAGCAGTATATTAATAATTTCATCTTGATATTTTCAGGATTAAATTGGGGGAGTACCTTGTTGTTATTTCTTTCGTCCATTGCCTACGGAGATTACCAAAGGCATATAAGTTGACTCAATTACATTATTTATATCATCAAATGTCCCTGATTGAGTGAATCCAATCGTGAACTGAGCCGGGATAGCAGTCATATAAGTACCACAGCACCGGTATTCACGTCCGAATCCAAAAACAGTCATATTACTTTCCATTGACCAGTATTGATCAGGATGGCTATCCTGCTGGTGGTTTACGATATATAATATGTAATTACATGACTTATCACCGAAGTAGACCCACTCAGGATCCGGAAGATCATCTGTCCAGTTTTCAGTGATAGGTAGTTGCATACCATCAGATCTAACCCAGTAATCATTTTTATCCAACTCACCTCCCGGTGTTCCTTCATACAGGAACCAGTAAGGTGAACCATCAGACTTTAAAAGGGTCATCACAGCGTAGAAAGGGTAAATGTCCCACCTGCAGGCCCATTGATGGTCTTTTGATTCAGTGTAAGTTGAGAAGCGAATAGGACCAATTGCTGTTTGTTTGGCCCACATCAGGTTATCACCTGCTCCGGGATGAAATCCTGCAGGTGAAATATTCGGAATTCCCCTGTATTCACCTGCTGAACCTCCATAAGGCTGGTAGGTTATCCAGTTATTCCCTTCAGGATCATATAAATCCGAAAATCCTGAACCCCATTCCTGGAAATAATATGTTCCGCCTGGTGTTTTAACCTCTGCGGTAGATTGGTATTTATAATAATAGGTATTTATAACCGTTTGCTTTGGAAATAAGGGTGTTATATAATTAATATTGTCATTGTCAAAATAGACTCGGTAATATCTTGGTGTTTCTGCTCTGGAATAGCCCTTCATTATAAAGACCAGATTTCCCTTTGCATTATTGATTGGATTAAAGAGCGAATCTTTATCAAACTGAAATTCAACCAACGGATCGATTATATTCCCTTCCTGGTCAGTTTCGGCCACATATATAGAAGAAGCATCAAAGTCTCCCGGCATTTTAAGCTTCTTCATTATTGGGGTAAAGTTCAAATCGACAGAGGCTGGCTTATCTTTTCTCTCATATTTGCCTGTATTAATCTCAACGGGCAAATAATATTTCTGACCGAAGTCATTAATTAGTCCCAGTGGAGGTGATGCTTTCTTAACGGGTTCAGGTGAATTTGCATTATTCCGCCACAGATGCAGATACCGGAAATCAAGCCAGGCAATACTGATGATGTCAAGATCACCGTCATTATCTAAATCGGCCAGCCTGGTGCCTCCATGACTTTCTTTTCCTTTGTCGATTATTAGCGGGGTCAGATTACCATTTCCATCATTACTGAAAATCATCAGTTTTAATTCCGGGCCCTTGTGTTCGCAGGTAATAAGATCTGCATCGCCATCCCGGTCAATATCTGCAACATCAAGACTATTCATTGACCATGTTGTAATAACGGTATGCCGGATCCAGTTTTTCTGTCCTGAGTCATTTTCAATCGATTCAAACCAGAACAGATTAGCATCGGCTTCAGTGCCCGGGAATCTCTCTTCAGTGACTACAACATCATTTCTTTTATCACCGTTAAGGTCACAAACAATAATTTTGTCACTGTGATGGTATGTACTGCCTATTATATGTTGTTTCCATTTATCCTGAAACTTTCCTTCATTTTCGAACCAGGCTATGATATTAGCTTCCACAGAATTGTTTTCCTTATCCCGTATAGATAGGGCTGCAACAACATCGATATCACCATCCCCGTCCATATCGCCGGTACCAATACCTTCACCATTTGCAGGATTTTCATTGATTTCAATATAAGGCCAATCACCTTTTTCAGGTTGATCCGGAACTGAAAAACAATATATTTTACTTGAATTGATAAGGACTTCTTTTCTTCCCCCTGCAATGATCTGGGCAGTCGTGAATCCCTGACTGCTCACACCATGGTTGCATATTGGCCGGTTACCGAACTGAATGATCTGTAAATCCCCGGCATCATTTTTTTGAGCTTCTATCCAGAACTGTTTATTGCATTGTAGTCCTATGATATCAAGGGTTTTATCACCATCGATATCAGTGATCATCAAAGCATCTATGCTGTCGCTGATGGATTTTTTATCCCATTTTGTTAAAAAGTTGCCCCCCGGGTTAAAATATATCCATTTACCTGAAGTAATGTCTTTATACCCATCACCGTTCAGGTCTCCGGCATCCAGTCCAAACCAGCCGCCACCGGTAAATTTTGATGCAGGATGTTTGGTCCGTTCATCATCCAGTTGAAAATAAGTCCAGTTATCAAGTGGCAGGGGATTCTGGGAATATGTTACTCCTGAAATGAGAAAAACCACAAATAGCAACGAAAAGAATTTCATTATAAAAAGATTTTTAAATTATATGCATAAAAACCATTTGATTGAATGTTTTCCAGAGATATGTTTGTAATACCTGTAAAAGCCCGTTAATGATGGTCATCTCCTTGATGTTTTAATTTATCCATTAATATAACTATAAGAAATACCTAAAAATCTATTGATTCAATCTCAAATAATTCACCATCATATAATTTATTAAGCTCTACTTTGAATCCATTTAATAATAATTGCTTCCCAGTCATCTGATAGAGTATTTTATCCTCTCTTGCTTTTTTTATCCCATACTTTTTCCTTTCTTCCAGTCCATTTATGGTGATATTCATTTCATTTTCATCAGATCCATGGCGAAAAATCCCAATAATTCCTCCTTCTCCTGTCTCTGTGTTTATCCGGGCCCACCCATCCCAATATCCATCGGAAGGTTCATTAAATCCTGGCAAATCCTGTCTGAACATCATAAAATTGTACTTATTTTGCATATTTCTCAACCAATCCGCCCAGCCTTTAATATCTAGTTTTTCTTCATCAGTCAGTACAGTTGGGTCACCCAACAACATTGGAAAGGAACCGGAAATTGTCTTTATTGTCAGTTGGTAATCAGGATCATTAACTGAAGGATTACCAATGACCAAAGAACTGGCAGGGATTACAGGTGTTCTTTTCCAGGCATATTTTCTTATTAGTAAATTGCTAAATGGCGGCGAATCCTCAATATTTGACAACCAGCCAACTTCAGCATGCTTAATAATCGCATAATCATTTAATTGTGGTTTGCCAGCAGTTTCAAAAGTACAATCGATCAATAATTCAGGATCCTCTTTGTGCAGTTCATCGAAAAGGGTCATACAACGATCGAATAATACATACAGGGATTCGTGGTGATCTTTATGGTAAGGATGATCATTTGCATAACAACCCGAAAGTTCCACATCCCTGATATAGGCACTTGTTACAATGGAGAGATCAAGTTTGACATATTTTAGTCCACATTCCCTGATATAAAACAGGATAACCGATTTTATATACTCGTACCAATCGGTTCCCATACAGGCAGTGTATATCTCATGACCAGGATTGTGCAGATTGGTTGGATCTCCATATTTATTTTTAATGAACCACTCGGGATGGCAACGATAGACTTTGCTCCCAGGATGTGCAGATGCCAGGCTGATCCATAATCCGGGTTTCATCCCGAGGTTTACAATACTGTCGAATACGGGTTTAAGACCTTCAGGGAACTTTGTTGAATCAATAATCCAGTCACCACACCTGTCTGCCCAATTCAACTCTTCAACATTATCACCCAGGGTTGAATACCAGCCGGCATCAATAATAAATTCTTCAAAACCACATGCTGCGGCTGATGTTGCGACTGCATAAATCAAAGAATCATTTATTCTGTCCTGGAATGGTCTCCAGGTATTGTATACAAAAACTGGTAATTCTTCAATATTTGAAAGTCTGCTTCCAAGGTTTCTCCTAACAAAATCGTTCACTGGGTTATTAATTACCCACATGGGATCATCTGAATCTTTATAGAGACAGATAAACACAAATGGACTCTCCCAACTTTCTCCTGATTTTAACCATTTTCTGAAAGGGTAGTCATTCTTTTTATGAGTCAGACCAATTCCAACATGATTCCCCTCCAGGAAAATATCTGTGCATTTCATAACAGATGGGGCCTCATTTCCGAGGGCAATCCCCCTCCTGAGTTGAGGATTATGAATTATAATTAAAGGATCATCCCAGTTACCCTCATAGGAACCTTTAATTTCTTTCCTGGCATAATCTTTATATATATTCGATTCAACTTTATCCCATGATAATCCTAATGATTCAATTTCAAGACTTTCGATTTTAACATCTGTTTTCCCTGTGTTGGTAATTT
>LJUQ01000009.1 GCA_001304505.1 Bacteroides sp. SM23_62_1 | reverse complement strand
ATCCTTAATATAAACTTCGAGGTTCGCTGTTCTTCTTCTGGATGATGTATTTTCCATATATTTAACGAGAAGCATCGTATCATTAACCTTACTGGACTTAATCCAATAATGATCACATTTAACCGTCCACATGTTGTCAATATCAACCTCGAACCAGATCTGTCCTGAATCAGGGGATACTTTTATGATCTTCATATCTGCTAACGAATAGCTTCTGACCGGATGTTGCTTTACAGGTATTACCTGCAAAACATTATCGCCAGATCCGGTGAAGGAGATATTTGCGGTTCTGCATTGATAGGAAGGATTCTCATTGCATAACACATCCAGTTCGTTACCAATACCCTGAACACTCAGCCACTCATGATCAGCATTCACGTTCCAACTTAATGTTGAAAATAACTTAAGTTCAGCGGTGTCCTCTTCAGGGGAGAGGGTCAGGGATCGTGGATAGGCCGCGAAATATTTATTGGAAAAACAATCAGCTGCCTGATGGAACTCCGCTATACCAAAATAATCCCCAAAATATCTTAACTGAAGGATATGTTTGTTGTGATAATTTATGTTTTTATTATAATGCAGGCAATAGTATGAAAGATCCTGGTTAGGACAATTCCATTGCGGGTAATTATCAACCACGGATTTAATTCCGGCTTCAAGCATTATGCCTGCAAAATGATCCCCGGTAATGGTATAATAGCACCATAAACCCCACAATCCGGAAACCATGCCATTAAATACATGGCAGAATCTTGAACAAGGATATTCTTCCAACCAGTAATAATCCTTCTCATCCACACCAATGCACCAATAATTTCCTGAATTTTTGTACATTGTGGTAAAAATCCCATCAGCTCCATCCAGGTATTTTTGTTCACCGGTTAAATCACAGGCCATTGACAGAACAGCAAGGGCGAGGCCCTGAGCCATGCCAGATACCCATCCGGCAGGAAGCACTTCACCACCATGAGTAAAGTTAAATTCGTAGTGCAAATAATAATTTGAATCGCAATTATCCAATAACCAATTGGCATTATTGATAAATCCTGCATAGTTTATAGAGTCGTTGTTTTTGGACAATTCATCATAAAAAGCAAATGCCGTGTGACAGGTAGTTACAGGATTCCGGTAATCACCAAAGGAATAATGGATGATTGGAATCAGGTTAGAATCAAGCAGTTCCCAGTGTACAGGATATTCCTGGTAATAGTGCATTCCGGAATCAAGGAATGCAGTTGAAAGAGAATCCAGGCTATCCAGATAATAACACCTCAGGAAATTTGAATCAGGCTCAATTGCATAATCATAAAAATCATTCCCGTCAAATGAAATTCCCGGATTCCAATTCACATGCAATACAGGATAGGCACATTCAATGAAAACACTACCCCGGATTTCTCTTGTTGAAATCCCGTGAAGATAACCACTGCTCAGGCTTTCGATAAGGATATAATCCTGCTGATACAACTGTACAGTTAAAAAGTATTTTCCTTCATTCAGGCTGTCAAAAAGATAAAAGATAGTATCCTTATTGGTTATGAATTGGTCAACAGGAATACTATCACTATTAAGAAGGATCAGCTTTGTCGAATCAATTTGAATTCCTTTTGAGCTCAGCGGAGTTAATATAAGCTGAAATAGAATTTCTTGTTTTTCGGCACAAATGCTCGCTGATAAGAGCAGTCCACATAGGATCATGGAAAAACTTTTCATTCAGAAAAACATTTTTTGAGAATTGAGAAGTTTTATCCAGGTGATTTATAATTTCTTATATGAAATTAATAAAATATTTCTATTTCTGCTTAGTAGTTTGCCAGTTTATTAATATTTCATGGATACCACAGTATGAATTTACAAATAGTAATCTTTGATTCGGATGGGTACCTTACTTAATGCCAAGATTTACTATTAATACAATCTCCCGTAAAAATTTATTGTATAGAATTTCTGTGGTAAGAAGGGTATGATAGAATTATTATGGTCAAATCTTATGTGCATCCCAAAGTATTAGATTCTTATTTTTTTAGAAATACTACGTTGGCAGGTAATGTCTTAATTAACCGGGGAATATTCTATCATATTCATGTTGAAAGTCCTGGGGTGGAAATATTTACATACTTCTGGTTTAATCATATAATATTGCAGGAATTAATATAATATTAACTCCTTCAGGATTATTTCATTGCCGGCTCTGAACCTTACCAGGTAAATACCTTTTTCCCAGCCGGCCAGATCGACTGTTATGTCATGTTCGGCGGGCATTAGCAAGCTGTTGAATGGTTGTGATATAAGCCTGCCACTGACATCATAAATTTCTGCATGAACAACTGCTTTCCTGTTCAGGATGAAGCGAAGATGTACTTCACCTCTGGCTGGATTCGGAAAAACAAGCAGGTAATCCATGTCGTTGATCAATTCTGCCGGATTAGTATTGGTTTCAGTAAATAATGATCCTTTGAGTTTCCTGCCTTCGGGCAATGCTTCGCCTGTTTCACCTGCCATATATACAGCAATCCAGTCGGGTCGTGGAGGGACATTTTTATCCCATAAAAATTTCTCTTCCCACTCCTGGTCATTAAGCCGGTAATAATTACCTGTAACTGCATAATGGAAAGAAGAAACAGGTCCGGCAAAGGACATCAGCTGAGCCGGGTTGGCAGGATTGGGTGCCAGGAATACCCCCATATTGATATATCCGTTTCCTGCATGAAGAACATAACCAACTTCAGCACCTCCCTCATCCGTAGGTTGCGTGTGGACGTCCGCCACAACATAATCCGAGTTCAGTGCATTAAAGGCATCAAAGAAGAAATCGTTAAACCATCCTGTAATTGAAGGTCCCGAAGCCATGAAGTCATTGATCATGGTTTTCAGAAATGTAATCTCTGTATCATTAAGGGATATGCTTGCAAGTTCCTTTTCGGTAATTGTTTTAAAGACACCCATAATTTCAGCATACCGGTTATAGTAACTGATGATTTCGTCCTTGCTAGAAAACTCAAGACCATCAAAGACCTCCTGGAAGAAATCCGAGGCATTTTCTGCAAAATATTGAATCCTGTAATAAAATTCCGGGTAGGGTTCAATATAGGTATAAGGGTAGGAACAGACAGTACCTCCTGTATATGATTGTTTGCCATAAAGGATATTGTCATGCCTTAATTCGGCCCACGAAGTTAGCTGGGTATTAAGTTTTTCATGATGCCATGCAACGGTCTGCATAAAATAGGGCAGATCCGCGGAGGATTCCAGGGGATTCAGTTCCCGGATGGCTGCCAGCCAGGAGTTATAGAGTGACTGTTTCCAGAATTCCTCATCATAGGCATCAACCAGGTATTTAAGCGAGGATATCTTATAGGCATACTTATATTCTTCCATCTCATCTTCAAGAAGTGCCATCGCATCCTCATTTCCAAGGACTGCCATCACATCAAGCGGATCAGGAAGTCCTCTGAATATTTTCATATCATTATAAATAATTCTGTCATACACAACCTCACTCATGATATATGAATCGATGAGGAATTTCTGTCCCAGCAGTTTGAAGGATACAGGCAATTTCCCGGGATCAGATGAATAGGGATCAACATAAAAGAAATTTGACATGATCTTCTGGCCGTAATCGTCTGATGCATTCAGGCTTTCAGTGAACTTATCGTATATCTCATTATCAAAAAGGTCTGCAGGTGAACTCAACAACTGGCTGGTGAGCCCGTTCAGTTCGGACGGTGTAAGGTTATCATCAGGGCCAACAAGGTGCGAAATTATCTGTTCATGTTTATCCAGCAGGTCCATCTTCCCACAGGAGGATAATAATTCATTGAGCAATATAGCCCCGAGTTGCATCCTTCTTAATTCATCGATGGTCCAGTCTGGTTCCCACGGATTATCAGGTGGGGCGGTCAGAAGAAAATCAATCCTGCCCAGCCACATCATAGTCCTGAAATAATCTTCCAGCGTTCTCTGACCCTCATAGGTCCAGAAAATCTTGTTATAATGTCCCCTTGGTTTAAACTGGCTGAAATCAATCTTGCGGTTACGTGATTCGGTAAAAAGAGGCATTGCAACCATCTGTTCATTATCAATGGCCTGTAAAAGTTCCGCATACGTGCCGGAATTGTGTTTTTGTGGTGGATATGATCCGTTCTGTAAAAGTGACCTGGCAACGGATATATACACGTCAACATCTTCCAGGGCATCACCAAAGCGGCTGTCATTAACATATTTATCATATAATAACGGATAGGAATCATACATTGCCTGAAGCAGATCTTTCAGATTGGGTTCAAGGAATTGCCACTCAATGGTCTGTAATATGACATCATAGGATTTATGTAAAGTATGAAGCACGAAGTCTGTGCTTATAAAGAGGGGCAAATCATTGGAATAGATATTAATAAAAGCACTTGTCCATGAATGGTGCATTAACCGCTGAGAAACCATAAAATGATTGTTTGCCAGCAGTTCCCGCTCTTTTGATGTCAGGTTAAAGACATTGTTAATAGAATCGAACCAGGGTATATTTTTCAATTCAGCCGGATATAACCGGTCTGAATAATAGGTTGTTTTCGGGGAATTGTTTTCAAGTAACTGGCTGGCAGGAAGCGTTTTATTTTGTTCGAGGAACTGCTTATAAAGCACCGGATCAAAGTTACTCTGGGCAAAGAGCAGATTATTTGCCAGGTAAAACAGGAATAGTTTTATTATGGTGGTGCGTATTGTATTCATCGTTTCGCCGAATTTTTATTGAAGATTAATATAATAGTGGTTCATATATGAAATTGAAACCTATTAATCAGATGTAATTATACCACGATAGGTTGCGTTTGAAATAAAAGCAAACTACGAATTATAAAGTGTGCCCCCGAAAGAGTTAGTTAACTTTTGAATAAGTACTTTATATGAAAAGGTCTGCTAAGGGATGTACAAATTTTAAAGACGGCGTAATTCCGAAGGGCTAAAGTTCAATAATTATTCAAAATAACCCAGGGGAAAATAATCCATTCTGACAAATATTATGTCCCATGACTCTGACATGTCATCAGAATAACGTTCATCAGGTCGGATATCAAAAAGAACTGTCCTGCCATCTTTTAGAAAATTAAATGCAACCACCTCTATTTCAACTGAACCGGATTCCCCCTCAGCTGTCCAGCCATTTTTTGTAAATTCATCCTTATAGTAAGAAGCTACTTTGTCAAGATCTTCTTTTATGGCAAATTCAAAATGCCAGATCGAATCCGGATGCAGTTTATGAACCACTTCCAGTTCACCATCCGGGTAAACGGCTATATCATCTGGAAAATCAGCAGGTAGAATTAATTCTTCATACTCCGCCTCGCTGATTTCTTCTTCCAGATTTTCTGTTGTTTCTATCTCTTCAGAGGATTTTTTATTTTTACTGCCACCACATCCAGGAGATGTAAAAAAGACTATCCCTGTAAGAGCTAAAAACAGAAAAAACTTAAAACATTTTTGCATGATTACCTCCGTTTTTTGGTTTTAACATAGATAAAGTTAAATATTGTGTTGAAAGAAATCAAGTTAAACAGGAATTTTCCGTGATTATTTGGGATCATTACAATATAGAACAACAGGATAATCAATCCTATAATTATTGCTGTTAAGCAAATCAGGGCAAGTGGGGTAACCTGATTGTAAACAATTGTTCCCCGGGAAGAAATTTTTATGAATCTCTTAAGCTTTGAGGAAATCCATTGGCACATCCCTCAACCTGGATATATCCATGATTTTTGACCGTATGTCAAATCCTGCTGAACATGTCACCTCACACTGTGAGCATTCCATACAAGGGATGCTGGAAATACAAGTATTGTCAAGAGTGTACCTGGCATGTTCAAGATTGCAATAGCCGTAAGCATACATAAAACTCCGCATGATAGTTGGAATATCCAGTTTTTGTGCGCATTGAACCATACATTGCCTGCACTGTCTGCAGTAGAGTCCGGGAGCAATTTCATTTGATGCAAGTTTCAGATCCTTCATCTCTTCATCGGTTAATTTCAGATTCCCCTTGATCAATGCAATATTTTTTTGCAGCTCACTGAAATTGGTCATTCCTGAAACCACCGTTGACACATTCTTATTCTGCAAGACCCACTTCAGTGCGGCATCTGAGTTGACGGGCTGTGTCCTTTCCTGATCCCAGTAGGCTCCGGCCTGGGCTTTCATACCGATAATGCCGACACCGGCTTTTACAGCGTATGTAATGGCATCATTCATTTCCTGAATGTTATCGTTCCTGAAATTGTAACCCGGCATAACCACATCATATATTTTTGTATCTGCTGCAGCTTTTATGGCCTCATTCTGGAAGCTGTGTGTTGCGATGCCTACATATCTTGTCTTACCCTGTTTTTTGAGATCTTCCATTGCTCTCAGTAAGGGCTCGAAGAATATGGATTCCCTTTTTGCTGCATAGGGCAACAACATGAAGTCGAGATAATCCATCCCGAACCGTTTAAGGCTTTCTTCCGCCGTTTTAATCTGGGCTTCATAGGTTGATTCTCCTGTAAAAATCCCTCCTCTGTGGTCAACTCCTTTGGGTATTACAGCGCTGCCAATGATCAACGTTTCGCGGGGCAGATCTCTGACAGCATCTGCAAGTAGTTTCTCGTTATTTCCTTCCCCGTAATAGGTTGCTGAGAAAAACATTCTTATTCCGTTATCATAGGCGGCTTTAATAAAGCCGGCGGCAGAAGCCCCTTCAACACCCATGCTGATAATCGGTACGTTGAGTCCTGTTTTTCCAAGTATCCGGGTGGGCAGGTCGCTGCTGTATGAGGGGGTAACCGGTATGGCATTAGCATTATGAATAGTTCCCGGGAGCAGGGCTGCACCTGAAACACCAATCAGGCTCTTTTTAAGAAAAGATCTGCGTGAATCATTTTTCATGGCAATATAGTTTAATGTGTTAGTATGTTTTTCTTCATTAGATAACAAACTATTAGTTGAAGCTGTATTAAAGGTTAATAATTGTTTTTTTATCCTTTGGGGATATGTCACAACTTCATTAAAAGGCTTCTCGCAAAGTTCGCAAAATTGTTGCAAAGATCACAAAGCCCTGATTAACAAAAAGTTGTTTTTTGCGAACTTGATGTTTTCTTTACGCTCTTTGCCTGGCGGCAGGCAGGTCTGCGTGAAAAATCATTTGGGATACAGCCCCTTTGCCTGCCTGGCCGGATTGTGATCCATTATGGTTCAATTAATTATACTAACCACAAAGGTACACAAAGGTTTACCTGAAGGATCACAAAGGACTTTTGATACAGTCCAAAGTTAATGAGCACTTACGGATGCATCTTGTCGATTTCCCGCTCAGGAACCAGGACTTTATTTACTTTTTTGACAATTAACTCCTCCCCAAGGTTAAATTCAGCTGTTTGCCTGATATCTTTTGAAGAAGCACCAATTTTTATCTCGTACGTTCCTGCTTCAGCAATCCATGAGGAAGATGCTTCGTCGTATGATGCCAGGTCACCCTGGTTTATTGTAAAACTCATCGTCTGGCTTTCACCCGCACCAAGCAGACCGGTTTTTCCAAACGCTATGAGTTCCTCTGCGGGTTTATCAAGTTTTTCTGCAGGTGTGCTCAGATAGACCTGGACAACCTCTCGGCCGGGAAGAGTGCCGGCGTTGGTAATATCTACCGAGACAGTCAACTGGTCATCGAATTCTGCAGAACTGACCTGTATGTTGCCGTATTCAAATTGTGTATACGATAGACCGTACCCGAATTCATATGCAACGGGGACGTTAAAAGTATTATAATAACGATAGCCAACATAAATATCTTCCTCATACACAACTTCTGCATCAAGGATTCTTCTGCGGAATGGTCTTTGTTGTCCTTCGCGGGATTGGCGAACTGTGGTATCGGGTGTCTCAATTCCGGGGAAGTTTTCAGCTGATGGTACATCGTCATAGGAAATTGGGAAGGTGCTTGTAAGTTTGCCTGATGGATTGACTTTTCCCCGGATCACATCAACAATTGCATTTCCGGTTTCCTGCCCGGGTTGCCATGCAAGGAGTATAGCATCCGGGAAGTCCCTCCAGCTGGCCACTTCGATGACACCTCCGATATTCAGCACGACAATTGCTTTCTTTCCTTTCGATTGGAATTCCTGTGATACTGCTTGTATCAATGATTTCTCCGTATCTGTAAGGTAAAAGTCACCCGGTTCGGCTGATCGGTCGCTTCCTTCACCTGAATTTCTCCCTATTGTAATAAGAGCAACATCTGCTATGTCAGCAAGTTTCCGGACTGTATTGCTTTTAATTTCCATTTCAGGGATGGGATCTGGTCCTCTGAAGAAGGACCGCCTTCTTGGTTGGTTTGCCCGTGCTTCCCTCATGTAGTTCATATATTCATTCTGGAGGGATTCGTCTACTGAGAATCCTCCGTTTTCCAGGCCTTGCACAAGTGAGACACTGTAGGCCTCATTGACATCTCCGCTTCCGGTGCCGCCGGTTATAATTTCATAAGAAGTATTACCGAATGCGGCAATCGATTTTATATTTTCTTCGAGGGGCAGTGCACCCTGCCTGTTTTTTAATAAAACCATTCCCTCAACTCCGGCCTGACGGGCTACTTCGGCATGAGCAGCGAGATCAGGTTTATCAGAGTAAGCATATCCTTTAAATCTTGGGGTTTTAAGAATGATGTTGAGGATTCTCTCCACATTCTGATCCAGTACACCTTCATCGAGGGTGCCCTCCTGAACGGCTTTGATAATTTCTTCTGATTGCCGGACCTGTCCGGGCATCAACAGGTCGTTCCCTGCTCTCATCTGTGCTACAGCATCGCTTCCTCCACCCCAGTCAGTCACGACATATCCCTGAAAGCCCCAGTCTTCCCTTAATATTTTTGTAAGAAGGTCGTAACTTTCAGATGCATAGGGGCCATTGATCTTGTTATAGGATGACATCACTGTCCATGGCTGAGCTTCCTCTACAACAATCCTGAAACCCTCCAGGTAAATCTCACGCAGTGCACGTTCAGAAACAATCGTGTTCACAATATTCCTGTTTGTTTCCTGGTTATTGGCGGCAAAATGTTTAACGGACGTGCCTACTCCCTGTGATTGAATCCCGTTCACCATGGCAGCAGCCATTTTGCCGGTGATTAACGGGTCTTCCGAATAATATTCAAAATTTCTTCCGCACAACGGATTACGGTTAATATTCATGCCAGGACCAAGGATGACATCTGCTCCGTATTCAAGTACCTCATTGCCCATAGCCTCTCCAACTTTATGCACAAGTTCCACATCCCAGCTGGAAGCAAGCAGGGTGGCAATAGGAAAAGCAGTACAATAGTATGTATTGGGATCATCATTACGGTTGGGACTGATCCTTAGTCCTGCTGGACCATCAGCAACAACCATCGTGGGAATACCCAGCCGGGATATTTCTACTGTCCTTCCTGCTGCTCCCGGGACCAGCTTTCTTATTTTATCAAGCATAGCCTGATAAGCTGAATCCACCTCCGGTTCCTCGCGGCGGGGAAAGGCAGCAAGGACCGAATCGGGTAAGGCGGGCATCTCAAAAAACATACCGGTACCAACCACCAGCATTGCTTTTTCTTCCAGTGTCATTGCGGCAACAACTCTTTTAACAGAGGATTTGCCCAGTTGGGGTTCTGTTTTTGTACATGCAGTCATGCATACAAAGAATACAACCAGCAGAGATAACAGGATGTATCTCAATCTTGTGTTTTTCATAGTGATATTTAATTTAGGGTTTGCTGTCAAACAGTAAATAAAGAAAATATTTCGTGAAGTCTGTCTATCAAAGTTACAATTTTTTCCCCGCAGATTTCCGCAGATAAAGTAATTGATTCACGCGGAAATAATTGCATGTAAATCAGAAATCTGGAACAATCTGTGCAAAAATTAAGATAATCTGTGAGAACTTTTATAGTTTAGAAAAACAAGTTAATGTAAATAGTCATTTCCCTGTACTTCATATAATTTATTATGAAATAATGATTAACAACAGAATTATTTTTTACATATGTTTCAGTATATCGGATAAACCGGTAAGGTCATGAATGATAAAATCAGGCTGGTGTGTTATTTCAGCATCAGCCCCATCCCGGTTTATCAATACAGACTTAATCCCTGCACTGGCAGCACCTCCCACATCTTTTTCCGGATTGTTGCCAACCATGATTGTCTGTTTATTCCGGATACCGAGGTTTTCAAGAGCAACATTGAAAATCCTGGGATCAGGTTTGGAAACCCCCACCTCAACTGATATGACTACTGTTTCAAAGAAGGATTCAATACCAGATGATATGATTTTCCCTCGCTGAAGATCCGGAACCCCGTTGGTGATGATAGCCATTCTGTAATGGGGTTGAAGAGTCCGGAGCATATTTATGGTTTCAGGGAAAAGGATATGTTTGCGTCCTCTGATCGCAGGATAAGTTATTGCCAGTTTTTTTGCCATTTCTTCATCTTCAATGGAGAAAGCTTTCAAAGCATTCATCCAGGCGTCAAACCGGTATCCGGAGGCTAATGATCTGAATTGATGCATTTCCGGTTGCGGCCCATCAAATCCGGCCCAGAGGCCTTCCCACGAACTGATTGAAATGTGCCTGGCATATTCAATAGTAGGCAACTGATACCATATTTCCCTGATTTTAATACGGGCAGTTCCTGCAAAATGGTGTGCATCAACACCATACTTTTGTTCTACAAGTAGTGAGGCCTCAAGAAAGGATTCAACAACAGAATTTTCCTCCACAATCAGTGTATCATCGAGGTCGAAAAGAATAGCTTTGATCATAAAGCAAATTTAGGTCACAGGGAACCACAGAGTATAATGAGAACCACAGAGATTTACTCTGTGGTCCTCCACAATTTCTGTGGATCTCTGTGATCCCTAAAGATAAAAGAATTAATAATCAGGTAAAGTTATTTCCACAAGAAAATCATCCACCCACATTATCCCTTTGCTGTTATTCCAAACATATACAACAAGCTGGTCTTCCGGTTTGAGCTTATAGCGTATCGGTTTTGAGAAATATACTTTATTCCATACATTTCTTTCACTCGCTGTCTCTCCTATGTTCCTGGTATAATAACCGATTGTCTTGTCGTTCCTTATAATCTGGATGACAAGGAAGGTATTCACATTTTCAGTCAGCATAACTTTGGCAGATGTGTTGATAATAAATTTCTTCCTGCCTGTTATTTCAGAACGGGGTAATCGGAAGGTATAACTGAATGAATTGACCGAATCCAGCCTGTTGCTGTATCTTCCTGAATAAAACTGTGCGGTATCAAGAAAATTATTATCTCCACTCCATCCTTCTGCTCCGGATTCAAAATCATGATATGTCAAAAATAATGATTTTTCCTTGCCTGTTGCTTCGGAAGTATAATGTATAAATGAACTGATCCTGGTACGGTCGATGATTTCTGTTCCCGGATACAGCTCATTCAATAAATAGGGAATCTCCGGCCATAATCTGATATTGATATGGGCAAAAAGTAACTTGTCCTTCTGGTTACTGCTGAGATCATGACCCAGCCGGGTGATCATTGCCGGTAGACACTGCGTATATACTTTATAATCAATTTTTATGTCCTGTTTTTCTGAAATCTTTTCCAATTCTGCCTGGTTGTCAACCATGAAAATAAGCCCGGTGGAAGACGGATTTTTTTCTGCAATCTCATTTACCGATGTGACATACTTGTGGTATATCCTGTCCGATTGTTTTTGCCGCATATTATTCAATAATAAAACAGTGGCAAATAATATCAGAAAAATCAACACACCGGGAAGAAGTATTTTAAATGGACTGGAGAAATATTCTTTCAGATAATCCATGACCAGGAGCAGGATGACTACCAGCAAAGCTAAATATGAGATAATGAAAGCTGCTTTTACTATATTATCCTTATAAATAAATTTCACCTCGTGATGGCCGACTGGTAATAAGAAGGAGATAAACAGTTGGTTTGATGTAAAATGAGGAACAGTTTTGCCATCCACAAGCACTTCCCACCCCTTATAGTTACTCTGAAGCAGTGTAAGTATCTGTGGTTGTGCAGTTCTTGTAATTGTTCTGATCTCATGTGGACTAAATTCAGTTAAGTATACTGTGTCTCCCGGGTTGCTGTGCAGGTTTTCCTTACTCACTTTAAAATAATCTTTTTCTGAAATAAAAAGATCTAAGGCATGAAAGCTCCTGATGCTATCCGGAGGGTGATCATTTTCATTATAGATTCGGTCGGAGAGATAAACCAGCCGATTCCGGAGTATTGCATTTTTCAGTGATGGCACCTGGTCTTCAAGGTATTTGTATCCTTTAAGTTTGAATGAGGTAAATGCATCAAAAGAGACTGATTTATTGAATATATTCACATTTCTCCAGAGTGGTTCGAAGGCAGCCGCACCATCTGTATTACTTAAAATTTCAGATGGTGGGGTAACAGGAAATCCCCTTGGCCTTTCTTTCAGCTCTGCCCTGATGGCCAGTGGATAGAAATCCTTGGAACATCCGGTATACATAATATTCATCTGCACTGAAATGAACATTTCGATAATAATGAAAGCCGGAATAATAAGTTTCAGTTTTTTCTTTCTTCTTACCAGAAAGTAAAATGATACCAGCAAAAATATCTGTATGATTGAATGGATCAATATATGCTCATATATTGAAAGAGCTTTTATTTTATCCTGCAAAGAGATATCATGATCATTAAAAGTTAATCCATGATCGGAAATTTTCAGGAAGCTCCAGCCAAGGAGGAACATAAGTATAATCCCCATTATAACCAAGGGAGGGGCAAACCTCCGCCATATTTTTCCCGGATCTTTCAGGAAAGCATGGATTGCCAGTCCTCCCGTAATAATAGCGGGTATGATAATGACCACCCTGAGAAATCCGGGGATTCTGAACAGATCCATCAGCGGGAAATATTTATAAAGAACTTCCCTGACAGGAAGGTATGGTCCGAAAGAAGCGAGCAGGAAAATGAATCCAAAAATCAGCAGTATTTTTAATCCGGCTTTAATCCTGATGAACAGGCCTGCAATGAAAAATCCCAGCATGAATATGCCCATGTACAGGTTGGCCATACTTATATCAGTACCAAAAAACGCCGGTCCTTTCGCAACACCATAAGGTAAAAACAGTGATATCAGAGACCTGGGAGTAAAGGGATTTTCCATGACCTGTCCGAGCGTTAATCCTGATAACCTGTCGACATAATGAAAGACATCTCTGAGGGATACAATGATTACCAGGCACAGAATCCCGGTGGTCAATAACCAGGCAAGATTTACCTTGATAATCCTTAAGAAGTCATGGTAATTTCTCTTTACCAGAGCCCTGATACAGTAATAAAAGAACAATATGAATAACAGGTAACCCATAACAATGCTTATTGCCTGGTAACCTCCACTTATCAGAAGAAAAGTAAACAGGCTGAGAAACAGGATGTTTTTAATGCCACCGGGTTTCTCAGATAACCTGAGATAATAAAGAATTACCCAGGGCATCCATGCCATGCTTACAATCAAAAAAAGATGCTGTGCATTGGATACAAACACACCTGATAACATAGTTGCTGCACCTGCAATAAAAGCAGGCAGGTTATCAGCACCAAAATGCCGGGTGAGCCTGTACATTCCTGATCCCGAAATAAAAATATATAAGATGAAAAGGATATGAAGGGTGATATTGGAGTATCCGACAGTTGATCCTATCAGGATAGTTTCGGGGTACCAGGTGGGGCATTGAAGATCAGCGTGAATGGGATAGCCGGCTGACTGGTAAGGATTCCAGTATGGAAAATAAAAATGGCGAAGACATTCACCCACATGAAAGCGCCATGGAAGAATCACATCAAGCATATCATATTGAACACTGTATTGAAGAATTGAAATTTCCCAGTATGCAAAAATGCTGATCAGCAACAGAAGGATGTTGATCTTTAATTCGCTCTCAAAAAAATTACGAAAGAAGGATTTAATCATGGAAGATTTATTTCAGAATGATCCTATAAATTTAATTAAAGGAACTTAACAAGATTATAATAATCCATTCTATTATTGTTCTATAACCTGAGGTTTCTACTTATCTTTCATTAACCACAGAGAGTACAAAGATTTTATACCGGGAACCACAGAGTATAAATACTTGATAAAAAAATCTCTGTGATCTCTGTGTCAATTCTCTGTGTACTCTGTGGTAAAATTTATAAGCTATTAAATCTTGGTCTGAAATAGTATTATTTGTAGATTTGATACATACCAAATTAATCATCCACCCATGAAAAAAAATATTCGTTATATCGTGATCTTTATCGCCATATTTTTTATCAGCATTGGGGCAGATATTACTTTCCGGATAATGCTGCCTGCCATTGTTCAGGTACCGAAAAATATTAAGACAGTTGCCATCATCGACAGGTCTTTACCGGATGATGAGATTCGTAACAGGATTGAGGCAGGCCTTACCCTTGAGGGTATCGGGCAGGACAAGCTGGGTACCCAGACTACTCTTGACGGTTTGAATGACATGCTTCAGAATTCCGTTAAGTTTAAGGTAATAAGGACAAATGAAGCAATGGTCGGCCAGGATTTACTCAGTGCTGCATTTCCTGAACCCATACCATGGACTACTATCGAAGAGATGTGCCAGAAATATGGTGCCGAAGGTATCATCTCACTGGAAAAATATGATTCGGATTTCATTATTACCGGCGGGAAGATTGGAATGCCGGGAGAGGGATTGGCTGCGCGTGGGGTTGCCACTGTCAATATCGGATTCAGATTTTACGATCTGGCAAGCAGGAGCATTATTGACGAAAATCTTTTTACCCACAGAATGAACTGGGATGCCGGGGGAGGGACGATCCTGGAAACAGTCGGCAGTGTAATAGGCAGAAATGATGTTATCAGGAAAGTGAGCTATGATGCCGGTTACATGTATGGACAGAGGATATCACCATCATGGTATTACGTGACCCGTCACTATTACAGACGATGTAAAAGAGATCCTGACCTGGCGGAGGGGGCAAGGATGATGGAGGCCAATGACTGGGATCATGCGATTGAAGCATTGAATGCAGCTCTGGAAAACGGACACAGGAAAGTAAAGGGCAGAGCAGCACATAATCTTGCTGTAGTTTACGAAATACTTGGAGACCTTGAACAGGCACGTGAGTATGCAAGGATGGCATGGGGGAGATATAAGTGTAGGAAATCACGGGACTATGGTTTTATCCTGAATGAAAGGATCAAGGAACAGGAGGTGGTGGAGTATCAGTTGGAAGAATATTTGCAGGGAGAATAGAGCAGGGAGCATGGAGTAGGAAGAGATCGACGAAAGGGAAAAGGAGCAAATGATTAATAGAAAAATCAACCCCCACATATTTATTCGTGGGCTAAAACAATCCAGGAAAGAAAGGGCAAACGGGCGAAAGGGCAATAAATTATTCTTTCGAAATGTGGTGTCCTAATCAACCCGAAGAGTCATTTAAATTTTTTTTATAATTGTTCTTGCTTTTCCACCTATATGAACCCTGTTATAAATGTTGTTCATGAGAGGCTTGAATGAATATGTTTCCCATCTTATTAACTGAAATCCGGTTTTATTCAGCAGGTAAACAAATGTGGCTTTCGAGAATTCATTACAATGGCCCGGTAAAAATGATGGACCATATTTCTTTTTATGAATTCCTGTAACGGATAAGAATCTTTTAAGCCGGTGAGTAATAGATTTGATGTTTGGAAATTCCAGGTGTGCAAAACCATCATCCTTCAGAAGCTCATAAATTTTCCGCATAGCCAGCAATGAATCAGGCAGGTGCTCCAGAACATGCCTTACAGAGACCAGATCATACTTTTCTTTTGTGGTATCATATTCCATGAAGTCTGCAATATCAACCTCAATATTAAACCTCTCCCTTACATATTCAGCAAATGGTGGAGATATCTCAATTCCCTTGACTTCCCAGCCGTCTTTTCGTGCCTGGTAAAGGACATTCCCCCCTCCACACCCTATGTCGAGATATTTCCCTTTTCCGGGAACATATTTTTTTATAAACCTGTACACCTGTATCGCCCTGATATCCTTATCATAATCCGCCTTTGGTTTAAATCTCTTAAAGTACTGATGCTGATGTTCAGCAATTTTAAGGCCGGTAAGGTCGAGGTTAACAAGCCCGCATTTTTCACATTTATAGTATTTAAATTGGTTGTTATCCCCAATCGAGTAAAAAAGCGTAAGTTCGTTGCTTTTGCAGATTCTACAATGCATATGAATCCGTTATTAAATTAACGTCAGTTCGATATAAAAATAGATCATAAAGCACTGAATATGAATAATTTAATTATTAATAACAAATGGAGTAATGGAAAAATGGAATGATGGAATAATGAAATGTATTTAAAAATCGTTTATCATTAGAATCCAATATTCCATTATTCCAATATTCCATTGTTTCATCAATATGCACCAGTCTATAAATTAATTATTTGTAAACGCGTTGTGGTATTAAATAATGCATGTTTTTGAATATTATATTTTTATATCTGGCCGCGCCGCCGGTGCGGCCAGATATAAATCTGATTATCAATATTATCGTCTTTAATAGCACAACGCGTTATTTGTTAAATATTTTATGTCGAACTAACGTTAAATTAATTTCAATTCGTAATTAGAAACAGAATACAAAGAATTTTATATTACCCTTTAATCAAAGTTAATAAATTACCTGTTTCAATTCCCATAACTATTTTATTTTTAATTTGTTGTTAACTGACTCATTCTGATCCCTGTCTATTTATTATCTTTATCATCATTCTCAAATCAAATTTAAAATGAAAATCATTCATCGTTTTCTTGTTTGCCTGTTTATCGGAATATATGCATTGGCAACTTCCTATTCCCAGGAATCCGATCCAGGGCTCCTTACGCTTGAACGGATATTCAATTCGTATGAGTTCATTCCTGATTTTTTTGGTCCGGCAAAATGGATGGAAGATGGATCTGGTTATACAACGATTGAATATTCATATTCCTATGATAAGGCCGAACTTGTGAAGTATGATGTTAAAAGTGGGGCCAGGACATTAATAATGAAAACTGAAAATTTCATTCCTGAAGGCCTGGAAACTCCCATTGATATAGATGATTACAGCTGGTCTCCAGACGGGAATTATCTGCTTCTTTTTGCTAATACTGTGAGGGTATGGCGTACGAATACAAAAGGGGATTACTGGATCTATGACCTGAGAAGCAGTAAGCTCAGACAACTTGGAGCGTTTGCGGATCCTTCCACCCTGATGTTTGCAAAATTCTCACCTGATGGAAAAAAAGTTGGATATGTTGTGGGTAATAATATTTATGTTGAGGATCTTGTATCAAAGGATATCAATCAACTGACTGATGATGGGTCAGCAACGCTGATAAATGGTACTTTCGACTGGGTTTATGAAGAGGAATTTGGTATCCAGGATGGATTTCGATGGAGCCCCGACAGCAAAAAAATTGCCTACTGGCAGATTGATGCTTCAGGAATAGGGGAATTTTTACTGATCAATAACACTGATTCGTTATACCCCAGGATCACTACCATCCCCTATCCAAAAGTAGGCCAGACCCTTCCATCAGCCAGGTTAGGCGTAATAGCTGTTGATGGTGGTAAAACAGTATGGATGAAAACAGATGGAGATCCAAGGAATAATTATATACCAAGGATGGAATGGGCAACCAGTTCGGAAGAGATTGTTTTCCAGTATATGAACCGGCTCCAGAATAACAACCGGGTTGTTTTAGGTGACATCAAAACAGGCAATATACAGACCATCCACACTGAAACGGATGATGCCTGGGTTGATGTTGTGGATGATTTTCAATGGATTGATGATGGCAGGTATTTTACCTGGATCAGTGAAAAATCCGGCTGGCGGCATATTTACCTGATTTCCCGTGACGGTAAGGAGATCAGGCAGATCACCCATGGTAATTATGATGTGATTTCCGTAGAACTTATAGATGAAAAGGGAGGATATATTTACTTTATTGCATCACCTGATAATCCGGCACAGAGGTTTCTTTTTCGAGTGAAAATTATTGGAGGAGGAGAACCGGAGAAAATCACAACTGGGAAACGTGGGACACATTCATATGATCTATCCCCCGATGCAAAGTGGGCATTCCATACATGGTCTGATTTTGAGACACCACCTGTAACGGAGCTCATCAACCTGCGAAAACATAAAACGGAAAGGATAATAGTTGAAAACAACAGGATTAAAATAAATCTTGAGAGGACATACAAACCACAGGTTGAATTCTTCAGGATTGATATTGGAGAAGGAATGAAGCTTGATGGGTGGATAATGAAACCATACAATTTCAATGCATCTAAAAAGTACCCGGTATTATTTTATGTTTATGGAGAGCCGGCCGGATCAACCGTACGGGATTATTTCTCAGGCAGGCAATACCTGTGGTATACAATGTTAACTCAGAAAGGCTATATAATAATCAGCATCGATAACCGCGGTACCAATTCACCCCGTGGGAGGGAATGGAGAAAGTGCATATATAAGCAGATTGGGATCATTGCTCCTGCCGATCAGGCAGAAGCAGCAAACAGAATAGGGGAATGGGATTTCATTGATAAAGAACGGTTTGCCATCTGGGGATGGAGTGGGGGAGGATCAATGACACTGAATGCCCTGTTACAATACCCTGAAATTTATCATACGGGGATCGCTGTGGCATCTGTGCCGGACCAGCGGCTGTATGATGCAATCTATCAGGAAAGATATATGCATACACCCGAATTAAATCCTGATGGTTTTGTAAAAGGTTCACCCATAACCTATGCAGGGAATCTTAAGGGAAACCTGCTGATTATCCATGGTACCGGTGACGATAATGTCCATTACCAGGGTATGGAAAAGCTTATCAATGAGTTCGTAAGGTATAATAAACAATTTACCATGATGGCCTATCCCAACCGTTCTCATGGAATCTTTGAGGGAGAAGGAACGACATTCCATCTTTATACTTTGATGACAAACTTTTTAATGGAGAAAATGCCACCAGGAGGGAATTAGGAAAATCCGAAAGTCGAAATTCCGAAAAACGAAACAAACTCGAAAAACGAAACAAACTCGAAAAACGAAACATTAGAATCCCAAACTCATTACTCACACTTCCGCCCCTTTAGGGACGAAATTTCAAATAAACCAGGAAACAGGAAAATCAAAACCTCTCTGAGGATCAGACAGGATTCGATTTTCGAATTTCGATTATCCATTCTCCACTACCTCATCCTTTATCCCAGATTCACATTGAATGCTTTTAACAACAACTCCGTCCCAATCCCACTGGTCATCAACCTTTCTTTCTTATTGCTGAGAAGTTTCCTGGTCCAGTCAGTAAAACCTCCGTCCACAAGATCATATTCCACTCCTTCTTCAGATGTTAAAGTGATTCTGAAACAAATATCGTCATAATAATTTTTTGCGGCTTTCCTGTGCGGATCAAAGGAGAACCGGAATCTGGAATACTTTTTTGTTAGAGGGTTAGCTATAGTATTCAATAGTCGTTCGTTGTGTCTCCTGCTGAAATCAGTAATAAAGGTTTCAACTGTTGGATAATCCTTTTCCGGTAAGATTTTTTGAAAGAGGTCAAGGTAGAATGATATATGTTCCTTCAGGCTGTCAATTTCAAAATGCAGGTGTCCTTCATCACGCCCTGCTGTGCACAGAGCAAATATCCTGAAATGGGCTGATAATTTTTTTCCTGGATCGAAAGTCTGACCCCGAATAAGCCGGTGTGATGAGCATAATTTTATTCTGGAAGCAGATCTGGAGTCGGATCTAAACAATGCTTTTCTTCGTCTGGCACATTCAAGTGCGAGAAAATTAGTTGAATCAGCTACAACTTCCGTGTTTCTGGAGGTGGTTATGATCCTTTTCTGACTTAAACTGGAAAGAGCCGAACAGGTCCCGAAGGGTGCGACAGGAGATAATTCAATCGCATTGAAATCCTGCGATAGTAAAGAAAATGCTAACAGGTCAAACCGCAGGTAGTCTTCCTGACTGATCTCCGATGGTTGTACAAAACGGTTTTTGAGATATTCATGATAAGTCTTGGAGATGGTAATGAAACCGGATTGAAGATCATAAACTTCAAGCATCAGTGATTGCAATTCGGAGGGGGCTAGCTGACCGGAAAGGATCTCCGGTAAATCAGGAATACCTGTTTTAAATATGATCTTTTGGAGGATTTTGTTTTTCATGATATATCTTCCTTTCTCTGGAATATTTGATATAAATAACTATTGCTATAACAAAATAAGCTAACGCAACCAATAGATAGATCTTCCATATATGCCTGGATTCCTTCATATAAAAATCATATGCTGCAGTGAATGAAACAATTGCATTAAAAAGATTAACAGCAGCATTGGCCAGTAACTTTCTCTCCTTCCAGATTCTGAACCCAATAATATTAAAAGCAGATGTGAAAATTAAGATTCCGGAAAGTAAATAATTCTTTTCTGTGGCACAGATTATTCCAAGTACAAGGAATGCAATTCCATTGATCAGGAGTGTACGTTGCTGCAGTTTATCCCTTAGTTTGCTCATGCTTGATCTTAACAATTGAGAGTTATTTATTTACCCAGGCCAATCAGATATTAATCCCGTTAATATTCAGAATACCTGACAGACGCTCTGCACTCCATGCTCTCTGCTCCATGCTCTCTGCTCCATGCTCCATGCTCTCTGCCCCATGCTAAAATATCCCATATATTCTACAGGAGACTGAATTTCTCTAAAAACTTTCTGGCTTCTTTTTTTGTTTTCGGACTATCACTTTTGAGCAGTTCTTTCGCAAAATTCATAACCTCTTTCCTGGTATTATGATCAAGAAGATCCCATAATTCAGCAAACGCAAGAAGTGCATCTCCTTTCAACAGACCTTTGTGTTCCTGCTTGATCTTATCGACTGAAAACAAAAGTTCTTTTATTCTTGGAATATATTCCGGGCGGGCTTTCCCAATCCACCAGATGTTCAGTAAGAGATATCTCACCGGAATGACATTATCGTGAAACATTATATCGAAGAAATCATCTTCCAACTGTGGGAAAAGATTTTTTTGATCTACAATGACAAGCCTGGATATTAAAATAATTGCCGTAAGAATATGATAGATATTCTGGCTATAGAGTTGTTCCATGAAGTTATTCCAGTAGGGATAGATTTTTTCAGGTTTTTCTTCAGCAATACTGGTAAGAATTTTTACACTATTGTACCTGATGGTTTCTTTTTTCTCATTCAGGTTATCAATAAGTTCTTCAAGAAATGGTTTATGATCCAGGCACATTTTTTTAATCCCATCCAGGTCCGGATCTTTATTAACAAGCAAATGATAGAGTTGTCTTTCCATTTGTATTCTGATTAAGAAGGAGAGGTTTGAAGTTAATAATTTTTTACAACTGAGATTAGATTCGGAGTCGCAATGATCATAATTGTCACATTATCGCAATGGTATTAATAGTTAAAGGGAAAACAGGTGCAGGGAGCCGGAATTTATAACAGGTGAAGATACGAACAAGTCATCCTGGATCCGTCGGAAGGAAGATGAAGGACCTCAAAATTTCCAGTGACTAACCATGATATAAATGTCACTATCACAGGCTATTCGTTTGAGAGAAATTGACTATAAATCTTTATAGACGATTTTGACAGATGAGACGAGATCCCTCGGTCACTTCTTTCCCCCGGGATGACCTGATTCTAAAGACAGGTGTTATATTAAATGATAATTTAATAAGAGAATCTTTTACTTAAGCAAGGAAGATCCTGACATGGCTTTGCTCTTCATGATGATAAACTTATTGAGAAAAGATTCTGAAACAAATTCAGAATGACCTTGACTCTGAAGAAACCTTTTAGGGATCAAACAATAACTGAACAACAACAGGAACAACAGGAACAACAGGAACAACAGGAACAACTACAACGGCTTCACCGGTATACAGATATCGAATGCGAACTTCCCTTTACCATCTTTCGGATGGTCGTAGTAAAGTTCATATGGAAGCCTGTCATCGGGTTGATAACCACTTTCCGGAAGCCACTCACCCATCATGGTATTCCATGCATCACTGAATTCATTTTCAGTTATTTCAAAATGGCCGATTGCGTATTTTCCACCAGGGATTGTCATTTTCCCGATTTCACCGTCAACGCTTGTATTCTCAGGTACCGTTATACAAGCACTTGATCTGAGTTTATCTTCATCCGTAATCTCAGGATCGTCATGATATACGGTGAGAATTTTTGTTTTGGGGAACCTGACCAGTCCTCTGTTGCCAGCCCATTTCATCAACTTGTTAAAAGCTTCTCCAACTCCACTGAAGGAGCCTACATGGCGGCAATATACAACATGCATTTCAGGCATGTCTTTAATTTCTACTTTCATAGCTAACCTCCTGAATTTATCTGGTTTAAAATCAGGCAAAAGATATTCATGAGAGGTTATTTTGGCTTTGCCAGGCTTGCTATCTATTATGCCGGTTTTGCTATTCAGTATGCCAGCTTTGCTTTTCAATTTACTGATTTTGCTGTATCCTTTATATCCAAGATTTCTCAGCTCTGATGGCTGTATCCTGAAATATAACCTGAAGGCCCTTGAAAATGCAGCAGCACTTGTAAATCCACATGAAAAAGCAATTTCAGTAATGGAATATTTTGGATTATCGACCAGCATACTGACAGACCTTTCAAGTCTTTTTCTCCTGATGAAATAATTCAGTGTTTCTCCTGTCATCGCACTAAATATGCGGTGAAAATGAAAACGGGAAAAATTTGCAATATTTGAAAGCAATGCGAGATTAAGATCAGCATCAAGATTGTTTTCTATATAATCGATAACCCTGTTGATTCTAAAAGTATATTCCTGACGCAGGAATTTGGCATGAATGGAATCCCGGTTTTTCATGAAAAAATATTAATTCAGAGATTTATTTAAAGATAGTCATAATTATTCAGGTCATATAGGGCAGGAGAGTAATCAGAAAGTGACGGATTTTTTTCTCTGTGTTCCTCATTTATCCTCTGTGGCTCTCCGTGACCGATAAAAAAATAATTCTTATCTTAACCTACAAAAAAACGAATAATGAAACCTTACTCCATATCCAGAAGATTATTCTTCAGAAAAGCTATTGCTGCCACTGCAGTCACCGTTATTACACCCTATGCATTTTCCAGGGATTATCCTGAAAATCAAAAGTCACCACTGGATGGTAAAAAAGTACTCTTTGTCTGGGGAGGCTGGATGGGCCATGAACCGGATAAATGTCGTGATATTTTTGTCCCATGGATGAAATCGGAAGGGGCGACAGTAAATGTCTCAGAAACACTTGATTCATATGTTGAGATTGATTTGAAAAACGACATTGACCTTATTGTTCAGGCCTGGACAATGGGCAGGATCGAAGCCAACCAGGAAAAAGCCCTGCTGGAAGCGGTAAAAAGCGGGGTTGGCCTGGCTGGGTGGCATGGAGGACTGGGTGACTCTTTCAGGAATAACACTGAATACCAGTTTATGGTTGGAGGACAATGGGTGGCTCATCCGGGTGGAGTAATCGATTACAGGGTGAATATTGTTGACCATGAAGATCCGGTAACGCGTGGCTTGTCAGATTTCAATATGCATTCTGAACAATATTTTATGCACGTTGATCCAAATGTTAAAGTGCTTGCTACCACTACTTTTTCTGATGAACATGCCGACTGGATCGGTGGTAATGTGATGCCGGTAGTATGGAAGAAGGTTTATGGTAAAGGAAGGGTTTTTTATTGCTCCCTCGGACATGTTTCAGCTGATTTCAATGTGCCGGAGGCTTTGGAGATTCAGAAAAGAGGTATTCGCTGGGCTTGCATGAGTAAATATGAACCTGTGGAAGATTGGAAAATGCCGGTTTATGAGGAGTTGCAGAAGAAGGAGTAACGTAATAAATGCAGGTCCTTTAGTCAGGTGGAACAACATCATCTAAACAAGCAGATATTCAGACCCAACAATTTACCAATAAATTAATCTGCAAATTAACTTAATAGACTTCGCTTTATTTATGAATACCATGGTCTTATTCTGGAAATATTTTCTTTCAGGAGATTGACAGCAATATTCGCATTTTCAACAACCTGGAAGTCAAACATACCTACACAGCAGAAATCTGCACCATTTTCGAAAGCATAACGGAAAGCTTCATCCGGTTGAATAGCCCCGGCACCAAGTACCTTGTATGCAATCCACGGTTTACTAACCTCTTTCATATATTCGATGGTCTGTTGTGGGGTTACTGACCAGATATTATCATGCAAATCAGCTCCATATTCTGGTTCAACGATTTCCTTTGGCCTGGGTTTCCAACCGGGATCCGTGATTAACCTGGGGCCGGCTGTCCAGTAATTGCCACTGTTGAGGGTTTTCATATAGAAATCGGGATCAGCTCCATATTCCTCGCAGGCTATCATTACCCTCAGATCATGCCCTGCAAGCCCTGCCAGCAATCCCTTACTTTTAATATATTTAACTGCCTGGCTCAGTATATCGGTCTTTCCTCTTGATACAGTATCGTCGCAAATACCACCATGAATGTAAGCTCCTATTGCTCCATTATCGAAGGCGGCATCTATATCAGGTTCAATTTCATCATCCGTAATCTTACACTGCGCTATCCATAACATTTTCCCATTTCTTTTTCTGTATTTCTCAAGGATACGCAGGGTATTAATGTCAACCCTTACAATCATGGTGTTGATGCCACAGGCTTCGCATAACTTAAAGGTTTCAATAACTTTCTCGTCGGTAAAATAATCCTGGACAAGTTGTGAAACGTAAATCAGGTCGCGGGAATGGGCGTAACCGCTTATCAGGTTTCCCCCTGCAATGATACGGCTGATCTCATGATTACCAATCTGTCCTTTTGGTACATGTCCTTCAAGCTTATCCAGGCTTGCATAAATAAGTGCCCTGGGCGAAGCGCCCGTTACAGCATCCACCCGGCTCGGTTGACTGACCAGGTGCCGTTCTTCAAAACTTTCCCATTGTCTTTTTCTGAAAGCGGCATAAATGAATCCTCCTACAACCGGAAGGCTGATAAGGTCTTTCAATAATTCTCTTCTGCCACGGTCTGCAGAATAATCCTCATGTTCAGAGCGGTCTTTAATAACTTCCGGTCTGAATCTTCTTATAATCCTTGTAATCATCCGGTCAATTCCATATGTGAAACGTGAAGGTAAAACAGCAAGCAGCAATAATACAACCATTTCTATGAGTATCTTGTTGACAATCAGATACTGACCCTCTCCACTGATCTCACTGATATAACCAATAAAAGGAGGGTTGGCAATATAATAAAGCAGCATAAGGAATGCACCGGCTATACTGGCAAACCTGATTAATATTCCGAGGAATAATCCCAGTCCGATCAGGATCAATCCCCAGATATTTAAAAAATCAATGATTTTTAGCGCCAGGTCATTGGCTGCCAGGCTATGGAACAAATCCGACAGGATCCATTGGGAATCCATTAAATATGACGCGGCCGACCAGTCAGGTGAAAATAATTTAGCTAAACCCTCATATAAGAAATGCCAACCAATGAGCATGCGGATGGCAGTTAATAAATATTGTAATGAATTCCTGATTTTATTGTTGATTGCCAGAACGGAATTTTGATCGGACATGATGCTAGTTTTAATAAATATGAATGATCAAAGATAATCAATAGGATCTAATCTGAAGTCTTTGAGTCCTTTATGATACACTTTGTGTAACTTTGTTGACAAGAAACATCGAAGAAGGAAGTAAGAAGTGTGAAAAAGTAAAGAGTAATACAGGGTGAAAGATACTGTCAAAAAACAATGTTTGAACTGTTTTAAAACTGCCGGAGATGTTTCGGAGGTGATTGGTTTTTGTGCGGAGTGTATTAAAAAGCATTATAAAAAGGTCGGGGTACGGTTGGAGCGGTTACATGGAACTATCCGGTCTCAATTCAACCTGCCTGCTAAACCATTGAGGGAACCGGATGGAATTTCCTGTAACATATGTATGAACGCTTGCAGAATAGGAGAGGGTCAGACAGGATTTTGCGGTTTAAGGAAAGTTGTAGATGGAACACTTGTACATATGGGAGGAACAATAAAGAAGGGAATTCTTGGCTGGTATCGTGATCAGCTACCAACCAATTGCGTGGCCAGCTGGGTGTGCCAGGGATATAATCAAAGGGGATTACACAACCTGGCCGTCTTTTATGGAGCCTGCAGTATGAATTGCCTGTTCTGCCAGAACTGGCATTTCAAACAGACGAATCTGGAAGGAGAAAGATCATTTACAGCTGAAGATCTTGCCTCGGTTGCAAATTCTGATACCTTCTGTGTTTGCTTTTTTGGTGGTGATCCATCCCCCCAGATGCCTCATGCACTAAGTGTATCAGATATCCTTGCAGGAAAAGGTGTTAGAATTTGCTGGGAGACAAACGGTATGATGGCACATAAATATCTTGAACAGGCTGTCAATCTGTCATTGAGAACCGGCGGTTGTATTAAATTTGATTTAAAAGCCTTTGATGATTATCTGCACAGAGCCCTCACAGGAATCAGCAACCGGGCTGTGTTGAAAAATTTTACCAAAGCCGGCGAACGGTTTAATGAAAGGCCTGATAATCCTCTTGTTATAGCAAGCACATTACTGGTACCCGGGTATATCAGCAAAGATGAGGTATTCTACATTGCTAGATTTATTGCCGGTATTAATACGGACATTCCATATTCTTTGCTGGCATTTGCCCCACAGTTTTATATGTCTGATATGCCCTTTACCACTGCTCTCCAGGCCAAAGAGGCTGAAGAAGCTGCATATGAAGCAGGCCTTATCAATGTACATATAGGAAACAAGCATTTGCTTGGTCTCTGAAAGTAATATGGTAAAAAGGAGTCAGGGAACCAGGCAAACAGGGAATCAGGGATATGGAATCAGACAAACTTGCAATCAGGGATTCTAGGAATCTGGAAATCAGTTATTCAGGATTAAAAATCATCAAATTAAGACGAGAATAAACTTATTTATTAATTTTCCTCTTTGAAAAATTTAAATTTGTCTTAATTAATCAACTAATTTAAACTTTACAGCAGGGAACTCCCATGAACTTTTTTCATGAGTCTTTGAGTAGTTTTTCATGAAAAATCTTCATGTCCGTTTGTAGTGTAAATCATTCTATCTTCGGAAAATAAAATTTGTGGAGACGTTTAATGATTGGGCGGGTAAAGATTAAAAATTTGAATTCCCGGATACAATGCAGAATATTTATGAAGGAAGAAGCTGAAGAGATTCGTGTTCGTTACAAGTACAGAAAATTAATCCAATCAGGTAAGATAAAATTATCGCACCGATCTGCCACATTGATTATTGGACCGGATTGTGCATATCATTTATATTCAATGAATACGGGAAAATAATTCCAGGTATCTTGATGATCTGGAAGTAATTCTATTGCTTACATCTTTTATTAGCCAAACATGCTAATTTGTCACTGACTTATATTTTTAAACCAGGTAAACAATTACTTAATATTTTTATCAAATGGATGGACGTGTTAAAAAGAATTTGAACATTATCATTGACACCATTGCATATGCTGAATTTATCTTTCTTGCTTCAACAGGTCTCTTAATGCGTTATACACTACCGGCTGGAAGCGGGCATCATACAACAGTATGGGGGCTCGACCGGCATGAATGGGGTGCCCTGCACTTCTGGATAGCAGTGGCATTTCTGTCCACTCTTGCCCTGCATCTCATTTTGCATTGGAACTGGATTGTCGGTGTGCTGAGGGGCAGGAAAACCGAGTCATCAGGACTGCGGTTTGGACTGGGACTGTTTGGATTGGTCGCCGTGCTGGTACTGGCATTGACTCCCCTGCTCAGCCCGGTGGAAAAAAATAACCATCCGGGACAGCAGAGAAGATTAGAACGAACTGAAACTGTTCAGGATGAAATCTCTGATGAAGGTGCCACCATTGAGGGAAAAAAAGCCGGTTCACAGCAATCATTAACAACTGAACAATTTGATACCCATCAATCTGTTCGCAGAGAACAGCCAGACCTCCAACAACAATCAGGGATTCAGCAGTCGACTGATGTGCATGAATCTGGCTATGAATATTCATTTGATGAAGTTGCTGTCAGGGGCTATATGACACTGAATGAGGTTTCGGAAAAGTATAAAATACCTGCAGAGGATATTATCAGAGAACTGGGATTACCTGATAATACGGATAAGAATGAAACGTTCGGACGCCTTCGGAGAATTTATGATTTTGAAATGCAGGATGTAAGGAGGATTATTTTAGAGTACCAGGAGAGAGAATAGAAAGATAGAAATAGCGAAAGTCTGAACAAAAATGAACAGACGAAATTCGAAATAAGAATGGAATAATGAAATACGGAAATTTTAAACAATAACGAAATAGTTAAATATTAAAAGTTAGAACCTTCCTGTTAATAAGATTGATATAAATGCGATAAAAATCCAGTACCATTTATCAAATTATTCTACATTCCTTTTTAACAATCTTCAATTTATAATGTGATCCGTTTAATTATAATTCTTTTTAAGAATATGTAAAAAATATTTGACAATATGTAAAAAATACTTTACATTTGTAATGTAAACTTTACATTCTGATAAAATTGATATGAAATTAGGAAACCATATTCGCCGGTATCGTTTTGAAACTGGGGACATATCCCAGGAAACGCTGGCCAACGAGGTTGGGGTTACACGGCAGACAATACATTCCATAGAAAAAAATAAATTCATACCCTCCACTTTGCTTGCTTTTAAAATAGCCAGATTCTTCAGGTGTAAAGTTGAAGATATTTTTTACATAGCTGATGACGGCAATAATTAATTAAATTCATAAATAATGGAAAAAAGACTAAGAGTTAGCAGCACAATCAGCCTTATCCTCGCTGTAATATCATCGTGCTGGATTGTATTCAATTTTGCCATGTATGAATTATTGAGGCCCCGTGTGGTAAATCTGGAGCCACTTGGCAAGTTAGAACCGCTTGCGAATTTTATATGGATTGGGTACTGGGTGTTTATACTGTATCATTTTTCTGCATTTCTGACCTATATTTTTCATCTTCAATGGTTCAGGAAAATCAATGTTTTCAACATTTTACTTTTAATATCAGGAATATTTTCCTTCCTTGTAATATTCGGGAACTGGGCGATACTTGGGGATATTGGGAAAGAGTATAAGGAAGGATGGGATACAAGCGGTGAATGGATCATTTTATACATCTTCCTGGTCATAAATGTAATTTTCTATGTAATGATGTTTATTTTCCTTGTTTCAAACTTGAGGATGCTGAAAATGAAGAAAGATATTCAGCCGGTAAAGAAAGATGAGATGGTATTTACTGTTGCGCAGTATGTAGGTATTGTTTGTGGTTTACTTGGTTTATTATGGATTATCCTGAACGTGATAGTATACTCGGGCAATATCAGGCATATTAAATATGGAATGATTACGTGTATACTCCTTTTATTACCCTATATTTTTATTGTAAGTTATTGGTTTATAATTAAATTCAGGGAGAGAATCGAAGACTGGTACGACGAAAAACAATGGAAAGATGTGGCAAGGGCGGGATTTACCACTCTGTTGATTTCTATTCCTGTAATGATAATGCTTTTTATTGCAACTTTCAACACCTTACCAGGAGGTTTATTTGGTATTCTATGGTTACCTTTTTACCTGTTTGTGGTTTTATTCATTTTCTCTCTCAGCACTTTATACTTTTATAGCAAGTCATAAGGCCTGTTTTTCTTTCCGAAAGTGTTGAAGAACATATTATTAAAAGTATGATAAAACGGGATATTGGGGATATAAGGTAGTGGGGGTAGTAATAATGATCCAGTCACTATAAATGACTGGATCACTAGCGAAGCTGTATCCGGTTGCGAAGTTTTATTCTAGCGATCCAGTCATTTATAGTGACTGGATCATTAGCGAAGCTGTGCCCATTTCAAACCATTTCCGGCGCTAGGAGCGGGATTTACATTATAGAATCAACCAGGGATATATACGTTCTATGACGCATACATTCCGACAATAAAACATATTTGCATTAAAGATCAGTCTGTTTGTCAACAGCAGATTTTATCAACCTTTTCAGGTAATCGGGATCTATTTGTTCCCTGTACTGATATTTTATGTTGCGGAGATGGGAACCGGTACCTTTTAGAATTTTTCTGGGATCTTTTATCAGGGCTCCTTTATGAAAACTCAGAGTTATACCTTTTTTTGATTCTGAGATAGCCATAATCCAGTGATGCCAGTTCTGGTTTAATGTGAAGGTGATCTGGTTCCATTTAATATCACAATCAAATTCAGGATTTGATTCAAGAATATAATCTATGATGATTTTTACTAATTCAATATTTTCCGGTCTCAGATCGTTCAGATAGCGGTTAATATTTGATGGTAGCTTGCTTTTCATTAAATGGACAGGTTAATAAACCTTTGTGATGATAATCTATTTAATTGCTACAAGAAAAATACTTATACAAGTTACAAAATTCTTTTGATCTTTAAAAAAAATCAATTTATAACATTTGATTGAAGCAGTAATTATGATTTTGCTGAACATACAATTTGAATTTATAATATGCATCTTCTGGCGGCCTTGCTACCTATCTACTTTGCCATCTTGTGATCTTGCATCCTGTTATCTCGCGATCCCGTATCCCATCAATCCTATACCTTGCACCCTGCACCTTGCTCCCTTTTTCTCTAAACTTATTCTTCCTCGATGAATTTCCTCTCAAGAAGATTCTCAAACCAGAAGTTAACAGTCATTTTGTTCAGATGTTCCCGTTTTGGACCATCCCAGCCATGCCTTTCACCGGGATAGAGCATTAATTCAAATTCTTTACCCAGATCCTGAAGGACATCAACAAGCTGGATAGTATTTTGCATATGTACATTATCATCCATTGTTCCATGGGTGATCAGTAATTTGCCTTTGTACTTTTCAGCATGTGTCAATGCGGATCCAAATTCATAACCTTCCGGATTTTGTTCCGGAGTATCCATATATCTCTCAGTATAAACATTATCGTACAGATGCCAATCTGTTACGGAATAATTGGCAACACCATAATTGAAATAATCAGCACCATAGGTCAGCGCCATACAGGTGGTATATCCTCCATAGCTTCCCCCTGTGATCCCAATCTTGTCACCATTAATGAAAGGCTTCTTTTCCAGCCACTTAACCGCTTCTATGTAATCATTCATTTCCCATTTTCCAAGATTTCTATGCATCAGGCTGACACCTTTTTTACCGTAATGTCCGGAGGCACGGTGGTCTACGCTTACATAGATGATTCCATTCTGGGCATACCAGAAACCACTTAAAGAGAAGGGGAAGGAGTTATTGACATTGCCGGCATCCGGGCCTCCGTATATTGAAATAATTACAGGGTATTTTTTTGAATCATCAAAATCGGGAGGGAGGATCCAGGTCATCGGCAGATTATAACCATCTTCAGTGGGTACGGTGATCAATTCTGCTTTTCCAAGATTGTATTCATCCATTTCAGGTAATTTTGAGTCGCCTACAAACCTGACAGACTTACCTTTAGAATCGAATACCTCATGTTTTGCCGGTGTCTGAATATTGCTATATACATCATAGAAAAGGCTGCCTCCGGGGGAGACCGAGGGATTATGGTTCCCTGGAATGGATGTCAGCTTTGTAAGGCCTTTTCCATTCAGTTTGATACTGTACAGGTGAGATTCCGTTGAAATCCCTCCGGTTCCTGTAAAGTATACGGTTTTTGTTTTATCTACCACCCTTTCGATTCCTCTTATTCTCCAGTTAAAGGATGTAACCTGGCTAATCAGGTTGCCATTAAAATCATAATAGTATAAGTTTCTCCACCCAGATTTGTCACTTCTGAGCAGGAATCCGCTGCCATCCTGAAATACATGCACATCCTCAAAGAATTCCACCCAGCTGTCCTGCTGTTCATGATAAATTTCTCTGGCTTCACCTGTAACAGGATTGGCTGCAATGAATCTCATATCATCCTGATCCCTGTTCAGGTGCTGAAAAACCAGGATTTTTGAATCCGGTGACCAGAAAGGCCAGGCTACATAATGATCATCTTTCTCACTATTATCAAGCCAGGTGGTTGTGCCTGATTCCAGATGTACCACGCCAAGTTTAACCAGCGGGTTGGGATCACCTGCTTTTGGATATCGTGTTTTTTCAAGTTCTCCGTGCGTCCCTTCGGCCCTGAATATCGGGAACATTGGGACCGGTGAATCATCGAATCGCAGGTATGCAATCATTTTACTGTCGGGCGACCACCAGAAAGCCTGGTACCTGGATCTCCTTCCAAGAATTTCTTCATAATATACCCAGGATGCCCAGCCGTTATATATCAGCCCTCCACCATCATTTGTTAGCTGTGTCTCTTTCCCGGATTCAATATCCAGCACGAAAAGGTTATTTTCACGTGTAAAGGCAATTTTAGATGCATCGGGTGAAAAAGTTGGATTCTGCTCCTCAGGTCCGTTATCAGTCAGCTGCCTCAATTGTTTCTTCTCGGTTTCGAAGATATACAGATCGTTGTCGCGGATGAATATGAATTTTTTATAATCATCTGTATGGATCCTGCTTCTGGCAAGGTTATAATCCTCCGGCAGGTAGTCATCAAATTCATGATAATCGAAATAGACTGTTTCTTCGCCTGTCAGGGCATTTACTTTCATGATAGAAGATCCTTCTCGGGATCTGTTCCGCAGAAGGTAATATGTATCATCGAGCCATCTCTCGGGTGAGGAAAGACTCTCAGACAAACGTGGTTCGCCCCTCTCAAAAGCCTGCCGGTATGTAAGATGCTTCTTTTGTGCGGAACCTGTTTGAATAATAAGAATACAGAAGAATGATAGTGCGATTATTTTAGTACAACGTAACATAATTCAAGGTTTAAGTTTGACAAAATATTTACTGATGTTAAAAATAGCTAAAAAATTTTGCCAATGGTAAATCTAAAAGCAGGGATCATATCCAGGTATCCGCCGGAGACACATATATGCCTGATGGGGGTAAAAAATTAATTAAATACCAGGTATTATTGTCCGGATTGGTGTTTTATTCATTGTTTTTACTCTGCCAGTATTTATTCCAGTCAGTTCCCCGGGCAGGTCTTTCAAGGGTTGTAATATCCACATACAGGATAGTATCTGCATTTACTCCATATGAACCCTGCAATACTTCTTCCCCGTCAGGATTTATAACCAGTGAGCATCCGATGCAGTTCCAGCCTTTCCATGGTCCATCAGCAACCGGACCGACGTTTGAAACACCAATGATCCAAATTTTGAATTCCTCTGCAACCGGTTCATAAACCTGGTTCCAGATATCGCCATAGGGATCTTTTGTATTATCATGATCGGAAGGGACCGCCCAGCTGGAGGGAGAAAGGATAATATCAGCACCCATATATCCCAGTGAACGGGACAGAACCATATCTTTTGCGAAAGCATCTGCACAGATATGTATTCCAATTGTGCCGTATTCAGTATGGCATACGTTCAGCCTGTCACCCAGGGCATAAAGTGTATGAGCAATATCGAGTTCATTTAATTTCCGGTGTTTGATAAGTAGTTCACCCTGGTTATTGATTAAAACAGCAGTATTGTATATTTTACCCACGTCTTTTTCAACAATTCCGGCACACAGATAAATATTATTATCAATTGCGGTTTTAGCCAGGGTATTGAATGTCTTACCACCGGGTACTGTAAATGCAGAAGTGAGGGCTGCTGAATGTGTCCAACCCAAATCCATAACTTCCGGAAGTAAAACGATGTCGGCACCATTTTGCGCAGCTTCTTCGATATGCTTAACTGCATTTTTCAGATTAACATCCAACGCTCCTCCCTCAACATACATCTGTATCATGGCAAGTTTAAAGTTCTGCTGAACTTCTATCGGGTAATTCACCGTCTCAGGCTTTGAGGTGCAAGAAGATAGGATTAGAAAAACTGATATAAACCTGAATAGCTTGTTCATTATTAAGTTCTCCTGTTAATGTTTATTATTTTTAAAACAGTCTATTTAATTTACATTTCATCAAATTTAATATTATTATATGAGGTCATTTGAATGTTTGTAACTCAGGATGTCTACATGCTTCCCAGACGATTGTTCCATGTTTTATGAAAGCAAGTGCTAATCCGCTACCCTTCCCGACCAGAAGTTTATTACCAGGTTCAATATAATATTTAAGCAGAATATCGGGATGAATTGTAAAATAACCAGCAGAATCAAGCATTGACCAGGTATAGATTTTCTGACTATCTTCTATATAGCCATTTTTGAGTTTTTTGAAGGAATACAACATTGGAAATTGCTTAATCCTGATGAGGATTGGAGTGTTCAGAATTTTATTGATGGTTGTAATGGCAAAACCCCTGGATGTTTTACTCCCACTCATGACAATCAGCTTATCATTGGATTTGAAGCTGTATTCTTCCATGGCTTCAGGAGGTATAAGGATAGCACCGTCGGAATGAACAATTGTCCATCCGAAGACATATTTGCCTCCTTTGATGAGTTGTGGCATCGTAGGTTGATGGTTTCTTCCCGCCCACACCGACCGGCACATTCGGGCGGGGTTGTTGATTCCTGAATGTGGGATTGGGTGTGTTTTACCACCCGCCCGAATATTAGTCTTACAAATCCGCCAATTTACCTTCACTATAAGTCCCGGTCAAAAACCGGATCTGGATATCTCATTCAGGTATTTATAACTGCCGGTTAGCAACCGGCATAACTAATTTGATGATTGCATCCTCGACCATGTAACAGACTACCAATATTTATCACTCAATTTTATAACAATCTGTACCCTGCACCTTGCACCCTGCACATTGCACTCTGCACCTTACATCCTGCACCTTGCACCTTTCCTTGGTATCAGCTTTCTTCCCGTTGCATCAGTTGTAACCTTTGCGGTAATTGAAACCACATATTCCTTAGGTTCAGCTTTCACCTTTACCTCAGTCTCATCTTCAACCTTTCGCTTTCCCTTCTTCCTCAATCCACTCTTGTAATCTTACTGCCAATATTAAATGTCCCTTTGATACCAAGCTCTATAGCTAAATAACAGGAAAGAAAGTTAATTTTAACGATTGCTGTAAAGGGACTTAAGATTTCCGGGAGGGAGCTGTCTTCGACAGGTATAATCATCGCGCCTGCATTGGATAGTGTTTCAGCCAGTTTCTTCGTTCTTTTGCATGAGGGGCCTTGTGTATGAATCAGAAAGACAATACTTCCGGGAGATGTTTCTTTTGGACCATGATCGTATTGTGCTAATGCCATTCCGGTTGCTGATAGTTTTGTTGTTTCACCAAAAGTTAGTGCGCCCTGTAAAGCAGTTGCAATATTTGGCCCGCTACCCGTGAAACAAAATCCATTGACTTTTTCTTTTTCGATATATGAGATAAGTTCACTGGCAGTTTTTTCTCCCCACTCGCGGTAAAGCTCAATACTGGCATCAAGATTTTCCAGGGCTGGTCTGATATCCATACCGAAACCGCTATATAAAACGACCAATAAGTTAATATAGGTTTTGGTGGCTGAGTAATTTTCCCTGCCTGCATAGAGTGGTATAACCTCTTTAACATTCAACGCCCTGGTAAGTGAACATTCGGTTTCGTTTGTGATGGCGATGTATTCCTTGAAGAGTTCCCTGCACCATAACGTTTCAGAACTTTCTCCTGACTGGGATATGAGCACTCCAAGGGGATTGACTTTCCCAAGAGACAGGTAGTTAAAAAATTCGGAAGCAATTTCCGGATGAATATCCTTACCTGCATATTTCAATGTCAGACATGCAATAAATGATGAGCCCATGCCCAGGTAAGGGATATTACTGGGCAATAACAGTTCCCTGGTATTTTCATAGCAATACCATGCTCTAACAGGGATCTCCATTATTTCGGCTATCATCTCTTTCATAAAGGCTTTATTTCCTTGAATGAATAGCAATCTTGTTCCCTTCCGTATCGAAGAAAAGACCCATGTATCCGACATCTTCACTGATTAATGTTTTGGGCCGGAGGAGCTTTCCGCCTGCTTTTTCCACCCGGGCCAGCTCCTGGCTTACATCTCCTGAGGGAGAGGTAAAATAAATCAATACACCATCTGCTGATGGTTTATACTGGTCAGGGTAATATACCAGTGATCCGGGTGCACCATTGCCGGTCTCATCCATTTGGAACCAGGCCATATCCAGTGGCCCAAATTGATTCCGGTAGAGTATAATACCCAGAATTTCTTCATAAAATTTAATGGCCCGTTCCATATCTGTGACAGGGATTTCAAACCAGCCGACGACATTTTTATTTTGTTCCATGAGTTATATTGTTACTGTTGTTTCAGAATGTTATCAACATGTCAATAGGTAGTCAAGCAACCACCAGGAACAAGGAACCAGGAACCGGAAACCATATTACCCCACACCCTATTCCCTCACCTACCAGGAACCAGGAACCAGGAACTGGAAACTATACTACACAACACCCAATTCCCTTACCCACCAGGAACCAGGAACTGGAAACTATACTACCCCACACTCAATTCCCTCATGCACCAGGAACTGAGAACTGAAAACCGGAAACTATATTTCCTGATTCCCCCACACAGGGCTTATCTGTGGCCATGGAACTAGATTCGGACGTTTGAAAGATTTCCTGACATCTTCTATTTTCTCTCCCCTTACCTCAATCTCATCCATGCTATCGGGACCCATTCCAGCCTGCCGGGCCAGGGTGATGGCAGGCACCTCATCAAGATTAAAACTCATCAGTTTCGTAGTAACCATATCAGCTGCAAGTGGGTTGTTTCCAGCAATAATTAATCCCATATCCACAAGTGAACCGTCTGTCGGCCCGTCGCCCTCCATGGCTCTGGAAGCATCAATGACCACAAGACCGGTTTTAACGGCCTTCAGCATATCAACAATCTCATACCCCACTCCGGGTGAACCATTTGCTGCAGCATGATCGTGTAACCATGACCTTACTGAATAATATACGGTCCCGGGATAGACACCGATCAGATTTTTCATACTCAATGTAACAGTTGCCAGCACATGAGTTTTCATCATAGGGACAGAACAAAGAAGGTCTGTTTCAGCAACTGAATTGTGAAGAGTGATTTTATCAAACAGATAACCATCCTGTACTTCCGCTTCAGTCATCTCACCACTGTGAAGATTTACCAGCGGGACATTTATTGATTGAGCAAGATCTGTATAACCGAGCTGATCAAATACATATTGCTGCATGCCATCAAGGATGTCCTGTTTCTTTGTCCTGAAAATTCCTTCATTTGTCGCATTGAATCCACCTGCAGCTGCCGAGCCCTCACCAATGGATACATCTTTCCCCGCATTTTTTATCAACAAGGCAAGTGCTTTGATTACTTCGGGTTGAGTGGTAAAAGTGGGACCTTCAGCCACCAGGTTAGGCTTGAGCATAATCCTGTCTTTACCAGCAGTAACAGTATTGATTCCACCCAGAAGGTCGATGGCTTCCTCCACAGCATAAATGATATTATTATCTTTTATCTTCACAATACTGACGATAAAATCCTTATCGCCAGGTGGTATATTCTGAGAACAAAATGAGAAAGGAAAGGCTGAAACAGCGATACCGGCACCAACAGTTTTCCGGATAAAATCGCGTCTTGAATGATGTCTTGTGTTGTTGGCCATAATGATAGATTAATTCGTATATTGATTCATATATATGCATTATAAAGATAAAGGATGATTTGAATACTCTTCGTGATTATTAAAAAAAATTGAGATTTTGTTTTTAATTATACATTAGCAACCACGAATTCATCAATTAGAAACTTAAACTTGTTTTATTACCGTGAATTATTTAAATGGCAAAAAATCGCTGGAAGGTTGTGCCTTCTCAGGGTCAGCAATTCGTCGCTTATGAATAAAATAATTCACTCCTGGAATCTGTTCATATTAAGGATAAACTCCTTGTTGTAAAAGGCAGCGGATCAGCTCTTGATTTTGTTCATGAAGGAAGAATTTTCAACGAAGCGTTAAGACATCCGGAACGGAAAACCTTCAAATAAAGTCATATTATGATTAAATAACACCCATAATTCATTAACTTGTAACTCGCAATTCCCGATATGGCAGAAATCTTTGATTTCTTTGCCATTTCGAGGATGCTCGAAGAATATAGGCATCAGCCTGAGGCTGATTGCTTGTTTTTCGGCACTGTAACCTGAAACCTAAAATAAATTCATTTATGAATCGTCTTAAATGATAAAAACAAATTACTGTATCATGAATCTTGAAAAAAATACTCATCATCACCATGGACAGCATGAGAATCGTCCGGATCTGGCAGGGGAATATAAATATGGAGATGCCGGTCAGCTCATCCTGGCTGTTATTTTTCTTATCGTATGGGTACTGGATTCCTTTATCTTCACGTACTCCACTTTTCTGAATGAAAATTTAAAATGGTATGTCCAGGTCATCCCAGGAATGATCATTCTGGCAATTGCCGGTTACCTGGCACGGGCCGGACTCAAAATGGTATTTGGCGAGATAAGGGAAAAACCAGAGGTGATAACAAAAGGTGTTTTCTCAATTGTCAGGCATCCTGTTTACCTTGGATCAATACTTACATATCTTGGGATGATTGTCCTAACACTTTCACTTTTTTCAGTAATTATCTGGATTATTGCAATTGTATTTTACTATTACATATCCCGCCACGAAGAAAAACTACTTATAGCCAAATTCGGTAAGGAATATGAGGATTATATGAAGAAAGTTCCCATGTTATTTCCTTTGAAGGTATAACCCTTGGAGATCTTTAAAAGCTCCAAGGGTTATATTCTGTCTCCAATAAAATTCTTTTTTCTGATTACCAGTCCACTAAATCATTAATTTTGTAAAAGACATTAATCCACATTTAAACCTTATAAAAATGAAAAAGGCAGTTATTTTTTCTTTAATAATCTCTCTTTCCCTTCTCTTCGGTTGCAATAAAGTGAGGGTCGAGTTTCGTAAAATCTCATACGAGGAATACATGGACAAGGTCAAAGCCGGCTGGATCGGGCAAATGGTTGGTGTGGGATGGGGCGGGCCGACTGAATTCAGGTGGAAAGGAGAAATCATTCCTGCTGATATGGTCCCGGAGTGGACCCCGGATATGATTAACCAGTTCAACCAGGATGATATCTATGTAGAGATGACCTTCCTGAGGACACTTGAAAAATATGGTTTTATTGTCTCTATTCGCCAGGCAGGAATCGATTTTGCAAATAGCAGATATATGCTCTGGCATGCAAACAGGGCCGGTCGCGACAACCTCAGAAGTGGTATTGCGCCACCAGCCTCGGGACACCCTGAATATAACAAACATGCCGATGATATCGATTACCAGATCGAGGCAGATTATGCCGGACTGATATCGCCCGGAATGCCGAACCTGGCTATTTATCTCGGAGAAATTTTTGGGCGGATTATGAATTATGGAGATGGACTCTATGGAGGCCAGTTCGTTGCAGGTATGTATGCCGAAGCTTTCTTTGAAGATGATATGGAAAAAATAGTGGAAGCAGGTTTAAAATGTATCCCTGAAGGAAGCCAGTATCATGAAGCTATAAGCGATGTGCTGAGGTGGTACAGGGAAAATCCGGATGGCTGGGAAAAAACCTGGGACCTGGTTAATGAAAAATATCACCTGAATCCGGAATACCGGAAATTTTCCTGCAACGAACCTGATGATCCCTTTAACATTGATGCCAAAATCAATGGCGCATACATTGTCATTGGATTACTATACGGAGAAGGGGATATTGAAAAAACCATCGTTATATCCACCCGCTGCGGACAGGATTCAGACTGCAACCCTGCCAACGCAGGAGGTATTCTCTTCACCACAATCGGCTTTGAAAACCTGCCTGATGTATATAAAAGTGCCCTGGACTATGAAACAAAATTCTCATATACAGATTATAACGTCAGTGAGCTTATCAATGTATGTGCGAAACTGGTCCGTAATGCAGTGGTGAGAAGCGGCGGAAAGGTTAAAACAGACAATGCCGGAAATGAATATTTTCTGATTCCAGTTGAAGAGCCCGTGCCTGGTAGCCTTGAGCAATGCTGGGATCCCACTCCTACCGCAGGCGATATCCATTTCAATGAAGAGGAAATGGCACAGATTCATCTTGATGATATCCCTGCTGAGTAATAAGAGTTAAAACTACCAGGTTTAAGGTTCAAGATTACGTTTAATAAGGCTGAAGCTAAGGGTAAGGGTAAGGAATATAGGTTTAGGGTTCAATGTTCAAAAATGGGAAGGTGGGAAAGGTTGTTAGTTCTACCGATTGTCAATCGGCAAGAATGGCCCACCAGGTGTGAATCGGTCAGTAATGCCGGTTGTTAACCGGGGATTGTGGTTCCTGGTTGCTGGTCGCCGTGCCGAAAAACAGGCAATCCGCCTGAGGCGGGTGCCAATGTTTGTCAAGCATCCCTGAAATGGCAAAGAAATCAATGATTGCTGCCATTCCTGGAGTTGCTGGTTCCTGGTGGATGAGGGAATTGGGTGTGGGGTAGTATGGTTTCCGGTTCCTGGTTCCTGGTTTCTGGTGGGTGAGGGAATGGGGTGTGGTATAGTATAGTTCCTGGTTCCTGGTTTCTGGTGGGTGAGGGAATAGGGTGTGGGGTAATATGGTTCCTGGATTACGATTTCTGGTTATCAGTATAATATTCTCATTAAGTTAAAGTGGCCTCATACTATTTACTCAAACTACCATGAATAAGGTAACCTGCACTTAATTTCCTGCAACTGGTAACTAAAATAATATGCATCAGATGTTGATTAACGTTTGAATGCCAATGAATTGTCAATCAGGAGCTCAATCCGATCTTTTAATGCATATTATCACTAAATTATCCAACCCTTTCCCTGCTCCCTGCTCCCTGCTCCCTGCTCCTTACTCCTTACTCCTTACTCCTTACTCCCTACTCTTTACTCCCTGCTCCCTGCTAAAGGCCTT
>LJUQ01000107.1 GCA_001304505.1 Bacteroides sp. SM23_62_1 | reverse complement strand
AGAACCGGGGCTATCAGCATCATCGAGAGATAATCACTGAATTTTCTGATAAACGGCCTGGGCCTTTTGATCTGCCATATTGCATTGAAAGAATTCTCAATATTGCCAAGTACCTGCATAACCGACCAGAACAGGACAACAAGGCCAATTCCGGCAATGAATCCTCCATTAATCCTGATCAGCATATTCTGGGCAAAGTCAATAATGTATTCTAACACTTCCTGGAATTCTTCCCTCTTTGAAAACTGTTCCCTGAGAATTCGTTCAAGTTTTTGTTCAAAACCAAAACCTTTTGATATACCAAACACCATTGCCGCCACCGGAACAATAGAAAGCATCGTATAAAAAGTTAATGCCGACGCACGGAGTGAAATTCTGTTATCCCTGAATCCTTTCCATGCCATCAGTATTATCCTGAGCTGACGAATGAAGAATGCAAGAATTCTTGGGTACCTGCTTAATTCAACAATCCATATCTCTGCTTTAATGAAGTTGATAATTCTCTTAATCATACCCTCAATTTTGTTTTTTTAACAAATATAGAAACTCCGGAGATAAAATATATTCCTTTATGCTTCTTTGTGATTACCTTTGTGACCTTTGTGGTAAAAATTAAATATAGTATGAAAATTGATATCTTCCATCTTGTGGAGGGAACAAGAAAAGCAAGGGGATTAACCGTTATCATCGATGTGTTCAGGGCATTCAGCACAGCGTGCTATGCCGCAAATAATGGAGCTGCCGGAATCATTGCAGTAGCATTGACGGAGCAGGCATTCAAGCTGAAAGAAGAACATCCGGGGTATATTCTTTTAGGGGAAGAAAATGAAAGGTTTATCCCGGGATTTGATTACGGAAATTCCCCTTATCACATTCTGGATGTCGATTTCAGTGGTAAGACCGTGGTTCAGAGAACAACTGCCGGTACCCAGGGATTGGTTAATGCTATCCATGCAGATGAACTCCTTACAGCAAGTTTTGTGAATGCCGGTGCAGTGATTGAATACATAAAAGTAAGAAAGCCTCAGCAGGTTTCACTGGTTGGTATGGGTTATTCTACCTTAGAGCCGGTGGAAGAGGATATTTTCTGTGCTGAATATATCCGAAATAAGCTGATTGGAAAGGAATCCGATTTTTCTGAGATGGTTGAAATCATAAAGAAAACCAGTGCACAACGTTTCTATGATCCGGCAAATATTAAATTTTCGCCTCCACAGGATGTTGATCTTTGCCTGGATCTGAACAGGTTCAATTTTGTTCTGAAGGCAGAAAAATTAACGTCTGGTCTCATTGTTTTGAAGAAAACAGAGATGAATTAATATAAATTTATGGTTGGCATATAAGTAATCAGTAAAATAATGATATACAGGGATTGTGTCACAACTTCAAATTAAGGCTTCACGCAGAGCTCACCTGCCTGTCACACCGCTTTCCTGTATCTCCAAACCGCCAGGCTCAGAATGATCAGGGCATAGATACTGAGATAGACGCATTCACGGATGATATCGACCATGGCTGATCCCTTCAGCAAAACCATCCTGATGACCCTCATAAAATAAGCCAGGGGATTCAGTATATTCAGCCTGATAGCCCAGTCAGGCATACTCTCAACAGGTGTGAAGATGCCACTCATGAGAATAAAGGTGATCAGGAAGAAAAATGCCAGGAACATAACCTGCATCTGTGTTTCTGAAAGGGCCGACATGAAAAGCCCGATCCCCATGACTGCAATCAGATATACGGATGCATAGAACAGGAGTAACAGGAGACTACCTGTAACAGGAAGATCATATAATAGTTTCCCGATACCCAGTCCGAAACATAGTTCAAGCAAGGCAAGAATCCAGAATGGCAGAAGCTTGCCTATCACAAACTGTATCTTTTTTATCGGCGTGACATTGATTTGTTCTGCGGTCCCCAGCTCCTTTTCCCTGACCATGTTCAGCGCAGAAAGTATCATCCCGATCATCGTAACCAGGATAACAAGGATTCCCGGCGTCATAAAAACCTTATAATTCAAATCCGGATTATACCAGAAAGAATACCTGACATCAATCTGTTTCAAAGGCACAAAACGGATAGTACCGGTATAATCACCAAGTATCTCCTGGTTAAAATCCTGAATTACAGCATTCGTATAAGCATTCGTCAGACCGGCGACAGTAGCGTTGATCGCATTGATTAAAATCTGGAGATCCGCGATATTTTCTTTCACAAGCGCGTCTTCAAATCCGGCCGGAATATGCAGGATCATATCCGACCGGTTAGCCTCAATGTCTTCTTCCGCTTCTTCCAATGAAAAAGTATATTTGTCAATCTGGAAGAAGGAAGAACCCATAAACTTGCCTACCAACCGGCGTGATATTGTCGACAGATCCCGATCAACAACGATTACCCCAATATTTTTCATCTCCAGCGTTGCGGCATTCACCAGGATAATCAGCTGGACAATTGGTACAATAAATATGACCGGCAGCATAAACCGGTTCCTGAATATCTGCAGGAACTCTTTCTGTATGATGAAAAAAATGGTACGCATGTTTCTTTCCTATTCCAGTCTGATTTTGAACCTTTTAACACTGATCAGTATCATAACAGCCATCATGAAAACCAGGACAAGTGTCTCCTTCCAGATAAACATGATCCCCGTTCCCTTCAGCATAATATTCTTAATAATGATAATGAAATATTTAGCCGGTACAATGACGCTCAGCCATTCTAAAACAGCAGGCATATTTTCAACCGGGAAAATGAATCCTGAAAGAAGAATTGTTGGTAACATCAATGCCAGTAATGAGGTGAACATTGCCATTTGTTGAGTCCGGGCAATAGTTGAGATCAATATACCCAGTGACAGTGCAACACCAATGTACAGCAGGCATTCAATCAGCAGTAATACAATATTTCCGCGCACCGGTAATCCAAAAACAAAATATCCTATCACCAGGATACCAACAGCATTAATGAAGGATAAACCCAGGTAGGGTGTTACTTTGCCAAGGACAATCTGTAGAGGTTTGAGAGGTGAAACAAGCAATGTTTCCATGGTTCCCAACTCTTTTTCCCTGGCAATGGAGATAGAGGTCATCAGAGCAGAGACAAGCATAAGGATAAGTGCCATTGTACCGGGAACAAACATAAAAGCACCTGCCATATTCTCATTGAACATCATCCTGACCTCCGGAACAATGCTCATGGGTGCAGTTAAATCCCTGTTAAGGGTACGGATATAATCGATGATGATACCATAGGTGTAATTAACCACCAGGTTTGCGGTATTGGCATCAGAAGCATCAGCCAGAAGCTGAACCTCAGCCTTATTTTCCTTTTCCAGCTTACCGGCAAAATCATGTCCAAAAATGATTATCTGTTTAACATTGCCTTCCCTGAATTTATCCTCTATATCTCTTTCACTGGTCAGATAGCTGTCGAGAATAAAATATCCGGATGAAAATACCTTACTGATAATTTCCCGCGTATATCTATCGTGTGATTGATCCCATACTGCCACACGAATATCTTTCAGTTCATTGGTTACAACAAATCCAAAAAGAAGTAGCTGTATGACCGGCATACCGAATAATATTAAAAGCGTCCTGTAATCCCTCAGGATATGGTTAATTTCCTTTATGACAAATCCCCAGAAACGGTTCATGATGCTTTATAATTGCATGAAAAATTTACTGTTTGGGTTGAAGGACTCACCCCCCTGTCCTCCCTCCCTCGGGAGAGAGGGGGAAATCAATGGGGGGTGAGTCAGTAAAATTCCTTCGCTGATGTCTCGCTATTTTCAGGAACACCTGATTCATATCCTCTGCCCCGAATTTTTCTTTCAGGTCTGCCGGTGTGCCAATAGCTTCAATACATGCCTGATCCATAATTGCCACCCGGTCGCAATACTCGGCTTCATCCATGTAATGAGTGGTAACAAAGACTGTTATTCCTTCATTCCCTGCTTCATAGATTAATTCCCAGAACTGTCTGCGTGTTATCGGATCAACACCACTTGTTGGCTCATCCAGAAATACTATTTTAGGGTTGTGAAAGATTGCTACTGAAAAGGCTAATTTCTGACGCCATCCAAGTGGCAGATCTTTAATCAGTTTATTTCGCGCATATTCAAGTCCCAGCTTTTCCAGTAATTGATCTGTCCTCCTTTTTATAAAAGTTAATCCCAATCCATATATTCCTGCATAAAACCTGATATTCTCATATACTTTCAAATCCTCATACAGGGAAAATTTCTGGCTCATATAACCGATACTTTTCTTTATTTTTTCCCGGTCCCTGTAAACATCATATCCTGCCACATGAATTTTACCCGATGTAGGCAGGGATAGACCACACAGGATCCTGATCGCAGTTGTTTTTCCTGCACCATTAGCTCCGAGAAATCCAAAAATCTCACCTTGGAATACTTCGAAATTCAGATGATCATTGGCAGTAAAATGACCAAACCGTTTAACCATATCCTCAACCTGTATGACCGGCTGTCCTCTGTTCATATTGAAAATAATAAATCATTCATCTGTTGTACAGTTGTATCGATGGCATGGATAGTTAAAAACCTGAAGAGCCGCGCCGCGGCGCGGCTCTTCAATAAATTCCTTGATCCATATACTTAGTTCTTCGATAGTATTAAGCGTTATTCAATATTTTTTGTCATCAACTCCATGAAACAGTCCTCAATGCCCGGTATGATATGTTTTATCTCTACCTGTTTATGTCCAAGTTTATTGAGATAATCCGTTATTTCGTCCTCCGGATTCTCAGTCTCTGTCATCGTAACGTGGATATTCTGGCCGAAAAGAAATGTTGTTTTGATTTTTTTAAATAATTGAAGATCTCTTACCAGGCGGTACATCTCATCTGATTTGACAGCAAATAATTCCTCTCTGAACTGATCGATAATAAAATCTGGGGTATCCACAATGAGCATCCGTCCATTTTGAATAAGTCCAACGCGCTGGCACAGGGCAGCTTCGTCCATATATGGAGTTGAAACAATGATGGTTATTCCATGTTGTTTCAAATTCATCAACATCTCCCAGAATTCCTTTCTCGATACTGCATCAACACCTGTGGTTGGTTCATCAAGGATCAGTACATCAGGACTGTGAATCAGGGCACAGGACAGGGCAAGTTTCTGCTTCATCCCTCCCGATAGCCGGCCAGCCCTGCGTGTTTTAAATGGCTCGATATGCTGGTAGATCTCTTTAATCAGGTCATAATTTTTCTCAATAGTAGTACCGAAGACAGTGGCATAGAATGAAAGATTTTCTTCTACAGTCAGATCCTGGTAAAGAGAAAACCGACCTGGCATATATCCAATGATTTTCCTTACCTGCTTAAAATCTCTAATAATATCCAGGTCCATTATCGAGGCGTGACCGGAATCCGGTTTCAGTAATGTTGTTAATATCCTGAAAAGGGAGGTTTTACCCGAACCATCCGGACCTATCAGACCAAATATTTCACCCTTTCCCACTGAAAAGGTAACATCCACCAATGCCCTGATCGGCCCATAGCTTTTGGTAATACCGGATATCTCTATGACAGGCATTTCAATCCTTTTTTAGTTATTTAAAATCTGACTTCGCCAGGCATTCCGATCTTGATACTACCATCATTCTGAACCTGGATTTTAACTGCATACACCAGATTTACCCTTTCTTCTTTGGTCTGAATAATCTTAGGAGTAAATTCCGATTTTTCAGATATCCATGTAATGGTCCCTGCAAGTTCCTGGTTTGTTTGTGAATCGCGGTCGATCAGAACAGTAACTTCCTGTCCAAGTTGTATTTGTGGTAATTGCTCTCCGCTGACATATGCACGCAGATTCATACGATCGAGGTCAGCAATTTTATAAAGGATCCTGCCTGCAACAGCCATCTCATAGGGTTCAGCATATTTTTCCAGAACAGTTCCGTGAATGGGATTAATAATGAAGCATCTCCTGATCTTATCACTAACCTGTTCAATCTGTACCTCTATCGAATGTATTTCACTATCTAGACCTGCAAACTGTGTTTCTGTCGATTTAATCTGACTATTCAAAGTCTTCAGCTGTCCCTCAATCTGATCCATCTGCTGCGTCGTGGCCGCACCATCACGCAACAATTTTTCAATCCGGTCCTTTTCTACCAGTAATGTATTTTTCTGTTCCTTCAACAGTTCAACCTGGGCATTTACAGTGCTTTTCTTTGTTCTGACCGCTTCGATTGCAGCAAGGAGCTGTTGTTTCTGTAAGTACAGGGGTATGGTATCAATGAGTCCAACCGTATCACCGGATCTTAGCTTTTGCCCTTCTTCGACAAAAAAATAAATTATTTTCCCCGGTGTTTCAGAAGAAATTAACACTTCCTGCGCTTCGAAATTGCCATAGGCATCAGAAATATCATTCCTGTTTGAACAATTATACATCAGGATAGATAGGATAATAATCAGCGTAATGTGGTTTTTCATCTTTTAATATTTTGAATGTATGTCCTTTATATTAATGCCTCACTTATAATAACAACAGATCTTCATCCTGGCTGGAACAGACGGACAACCCGCAACTCCAGAAATACCAAGAAATCTTAGGCTTCCATGCAATTTCCAGGATACTCGGAAAACTATGGCATACGCCTCAGGCGTATTGCCTGTTTTTCGGTATTGTACCCTTTCATCCCCGTTAATAACCCGGTTTACTCTGTCACCCATGAGTTCTAAGTCTGCCGGATGCTATCCGGCAGAACTTTCACACAAAGATAAATCTGTTACCTGCCTGCCCACCGGTACAGGCAGGTAATCTGCAACTTGTAACCATTAAATATTACCCTTCTTCGTCAGGTAATTAATCCTGGCCTGCACCAATTGTATTTTATGTGTTTCAAGTCTGATTTTAGCCTGCGTTTCAGCATTCAGTTCTGTAATATAATCAGCTGATGTAATGACACCATTTTCAAGTTGTGATGCAGCAGTCCTTGTAATTTTCTCCCTGAGGATAACGATCTCCTCATCTGTCTTAACCGATTCTTCATATTTAATTATCTTAGCCAGCTCATCCTTGAGCATGATCTCAAGGTTCTTCTCAAACGATTCTTTTTTTGATTCAACGATCTCCTGCTGGATAGTAAGGACCTGACGTTCCCTGTTTGTCTTGCCCCAGTCCCACAGTTTCCATTGAAGCCCGGCGCCAACAATATAATACCCTCTGAACTCATCCCGGAAGAAATTCAGGGCCGGGTTACCATAACCAACAGTTCCAAAAGCATATAGCTTTGGAATTCTCTGGGTTCTGACCATTTTTTTACTTGCATCCAGGTTATTGATTTGTAATTCAAATAGCTGATATTCAGGCCTTTCTGACATCCTTGTTACATCAACATCTATATCAGGGATAACCAGCCTGGTTACCTTGTTGAACTCATTTCCAATCAATAATCCAAGAATTTCACAGGCAGATTGTTCAGAGATTTTGATTTCACTCAGTTGTTGTTCAACTTTCAGGATTTCAGCCATTATCAGATCAAGATCAGACGATAGTAATATACCATTTTTAACTCCGGATTCAACAATCATTCTTTTCTGTTTTAATTCATCAAGCATCAGTGAGGCCATTTCTTCCTGCTTCTGCAAAATCAAAAGATAGAAGTAAATTATATTTACCCTATCCTTCAGGGTATACAGTTCAACATCAATTTGTTGCTGACCGAGGGAATAGTTACTGTTCTCCACAGCTTTCTGGGATTTTGCCAGTCCACCATCATAAATAGTTTGACGGATATCAAGTGTCAGCTTGTAGTTATAATGAGGCATCACTGGGATATCAAAACCCGGAACAGGTATTACTTCTCCCAGCTCAACGACCTCTGATTGCCAGGTATAACTGCCATTCATGTCAAGCGAAGGGTACCAACCCACACCTGCATTTTTAATCTTAAGCTGATACTGGTTTTCAAGCAGCATTTTCTCATGCATTGCCGGATCGGATCCAATTGCCATTTCATAACACTTGAATAATGTCAGGGTATCCTGAATCTGACCGGCTGCCAAACCGGGAAATAGTAAAAGCAAAAATAGATACTTATGCATGGTTAATGTTTTTTGGTTCAAGGTTCAAAGTTCAAGGTGCAGGGTGCGGGGTGCGGGGTTTGTTGTTGGAGTGCTGAGTGATGAATGCTGAGTTTTGTGTTAGTAGTTCTGAGTTTAAGTACTGAGTTCGGGTGCTGAGTTTTCAGGTTACAGTATAAATTTTCAATTTATGAAACTCCATCTTCAGTTTTTGCCACTGTCATTTTTACATACTGGCAGACTTTTCTTTTTCAACTGCTTCCATAATTATTACTACCAGTGCCATTCCGAGCATTGTTCTGTCCTGATTTATTCGATGTTTTTCTCTCCTTCCAGCGCCATCTTAATAAATCGTGGTATTTCTCTTTTTCTTTCTTCCAGGAACCGGTCGTAGGCTTCCGGATCATTTTTGAAGCCAAGCCTTTGGAATATCGGACGAGCCACAAATGGAAAAATAACCATTCCAATCAGATTGGCAATCAGGTGCCTGGGATCCATGTATTTAATCCCCAGCTCCTCGAGCCTTTTTGACAAATCCGGAAGGGTCACGGATGTATCAAGCCCCCCCTGCTCTATCAGCGATACCAAACGATCCGGATTCAATGAAATCTCCTGAAAAATAAAAAATGGCAGAAATGGCATCTCTTTCAGAACTTCTGTATACTTCTCGACAAAAAATTCAAACTTTTTTGTGATTGGGATATCCTGCATAAATATTGCAACAATGCCCGGCATGATTTTACCAAGAAGATTATTAAAAATTGCATCAAACAGTTTGTCCTTATTTCTGAAGTAATAATGAACCAGGGGACGGTTTATACCTGCCTCATCTGCAATATCCTGCATCGAAGCACCATCCTTTCCTTTCAGCATAAATACCTTCGCTGCCGCCTCAAGTATCTTTTTTTCCGTATCCGGTTCCTTTTTATAATTTTCAGGTTCAGGTTTCATGATCTGTGTTTTAATAATGTCTGACTAATTAATTATACATGTTAGTTTAACATATATGTTTAACTATTGTGTAAAATTAATAATTAGTGTTTATTTTCCAAATAATTGATGGAAAAAATTGACTTCTGGGCGTATGTCAGCACTTTGTTGAATCCCGGTGATCGACTGCCTGTCCCGGTCGGATAAGCTCATAAAATGTCAATCTCACCATTATTTAAATATTCCATTATTTCCCCGGTTCATTTTGCTCTCGGGATTCCCGCCTGCAGGTCAGAAAGGATTTGACACTGGCAATTTGTTTCGCTACATTCACAAATTGCCAGCCTGCCTTCCGAATCAAACAGATGGTGCAGCAACAGATTTTACGAACAGTATTTCAATATTTTTATATCTAATCATATAAATTTGTACATACATTCATCCGGATTGTCTTCTTATTTTTGATTTTTGTCCTATATTTACGCCCTTAAATAATTACCTGATATGAGAAGTCTTCAAATTCTTATAGTATTATTTTACCTCTTTTCATCCTGTGCGCGTTTTGGCACAAATCCGGAAATTACAGTGGATGAAATGTCTGAACATGTTGCATTTCTGGCCTCAGACTCTTTGAAAGGAAGGCATCCCGGGACACCCGAAGACCTGGTTGCAGCAAGGTATATTACTGACCAATTTAAAAAAGCAGGACTTCAGTGGATCACCGAGGAAGGTTTGCAAACATATGATATTGTAACTTCCATTGAAGCAGGCGACAGTAATATAATGATTATTGACGGAGATCATTGTGCGTTTGGAAAAGAGTTCACTCCTGTATCATTCTCATCCAACAAATCGGTTAAGGCTGAAGTATTTTTTTGTGGTTATGGATACGATATTAAAGAGGATGATCTTGAATGGAATGACTTCAGTGAATTAAATATATCAGGGAAATGGGTTATGGTACTCCGGGGAAATCCTGAACCTGAGAAATCAACTTCTATTTTTGATATTTACAGCAATGACCGGGATAAGGCAATGCTGGTGAAAGATCTGGGTGCTTCAGGAATCATTTATGTTTCGGGGCCGTTATTTGATCCCGAGGATGAGTTAATACCACTAAGGTCAAGGGAAAGCCAGGTTGGTATACCTGCCATTCATATAAAAAGGGATGTGGCAAACAGCATCCTCACATCATCAGGTCGTACCATTGGTCAGCTTGAGCAGGAACTGAACACAAAACGCCTTCCCCTTTCATTCCCGGTTAAGGTAACGATTGAAGCTGTTACCGAAGTTATTCCGTACAAAACAGCTACCTACAATGCCATCGGATTTCTTGAGGGATCACATCCATCAAAAAAAGACCAGTACATTATCCTTGGAGCCCATTATGACCACCTTGGTCTGGGAGGACCGGAATCAACGAGTCGGTTGCGGGATTCCTCTGCCGTCCATTACGGAGCTGATGATAATGCTTCGGGTGTTTCAGCCCTGATAGAAATCGCGGAAAGATTTGCATCCACCGGAAAACAACCCGAGAGGAGTTTACTCTTTGTAGCCTTTGGTGCTGAGGAATTGGGGCTTCTTGGTTCAAGATTTTTTACTGAGAATCCTCCGGTACCTCTTGAAAAAGTTAGTCTGATGATGAACCTCGACATGATAGGGAGAATGCGAGACCGGCATTTGCAGGTCAGTGGCACAGGAACTTCACTCGAGGCAGAAGAAATATTAGACTATTTTGCTTCTGTCGACAGCATTCAATTGATGAAGAGCCCTGAAGGATTTGGTGCATCTGATCATTCTTCTTTTTACGGGAAAGATATCCCGGTCTTATTTCTCACAACCGGCGTTCATTCTGATTACCATACCCCGTATGATAGTCCCGAAAAACTGAATTATTCAGAAATGGTACAAGTTGCTGATTTTGCATTTGACCTGATCGATTCTGTTGCCCGGATGGATTCGCTGCTTTCCTTTCAGGAAGCAGGGCCAAGAGTCATGCCAACAGAAAGATACCGAAGAGGACAAGTTACACTGGGAATTATGCCAGACATTACATCATCGGATGATACCGAAGGAATGCGGGTTGAATTTGTATCACCTGATAGACCTGCTGACCGCGGTGGAATGAAAAAGGGTGATTTAATCCTGGCAATCGAAGGCAAACCGGTCAATAATGTCTATGATTATATGTTCCGTCTGCAGAAAGTTAATCCCGGTCAACAAATTATTGTAACAATCAGGAGAGATGATAAACAGTTTGATCTGCTAATTCAATTATAAGAAATGAAAAAATCTTTGATCTGGGTAATTTCTGTTATAATTACCCTTGGAGCAGCTGTCTATCAGCGGCTTACAGGACCGACATATCCGGAAACCTATAAAATTGGAATCGGGGATCAGGTTCAAAAAATAAGTCTTCCAACGAGTCACGGAGGGGAAACGGATAAACGAATCAGCATTGAGGAACCTGAACCAGCCATGGAAGGTTTTATTGTTTTCCGAAGATTTCCTACAAATGAAGCCTGGGATACTATATTCATGCAATACGAAGAGGATTACCTCACCGGGTATCTTCCGCATCAACCACCTGCCGGAAAGCTTGAATATCAATTAATTCTGAAGGCTGATACAACATTTATTACCGTAAATGAACAACCGGTAATCATCCGTTTCAGAGGAAATGTTCCCGGCTATGTGCTGATTCCTCATATCTTGTTCATTTTCGCTGCAATGTTATTTTCAACCGTCACAGGTATATTTGCTATCTGTAATTATTCACGGTACCGTGTTTATGCGTGGGTGACACTGTTCCTGTTAATAACAGGCGGTTTAATTTTAGGTCCTGTCATCCAGAAATTTGCTTTCGGTGATTTCTGGACCGGTTTTCCCTTTGGAAAGGATCTGACTGATAACAAGATTTTAATTGCATTTATCTTCTGGCTTGCAGCCATTATAGCCAATTTAAAAAAAGAAAGAAGATGGATTATAATTGTTGCTGCTTTAATATATTTTATTATTAATATCATACCTCACAGCCTGTTTGGTTCTGAACTGGATTATACATCGGGTAAAGTGGTAACAGGAATAATCATGCATAACATGCCAATTAAATTTTAACTGTAATATTTAAAACTTCATTTTTTACATGTAAGCCGGCAGGTTAAATATCCATTATCGTTCTTCTATTTTTTTATTTATCCTCTGTAAAAAGTTTAAATTTGTCTTAATGAATCAATAAATTTAAACTTTACAGCAGGGAACTCCCATGAACTTTTTTCATGAGCCTCTGAGTAGTTTTTTATGAAAAAAACTTCATGTCCGTTTATCCCGCAGCTTTTGTATACAAAGTGTGATACAGCATAACCTCTGCAATCATTTATTCATACAGGTAGTTTAACCTAAATTAAATGTCATGAAATATCTTTTAAAGACTTTCATCGTGTTACTTATTACAACCACCTTAATCCTTACAGGATCTGCTTTCGTTAAAGTAAGTCCGGATGAATTTGAATCCGGAACAATAGGTATTGGGGTTGTCGTTACAGATCTTGAGCGCTCCCTGGATTTTTATATCAGGGGACTGGGTATGACCAAAACAGGAGAATTTTCTGTAACAGGAGAATTTGGTAAAAGATCCGGTCTTACCAACAGCATTCCATTTAATGTTACCATTCTGAAATTAAAGGATGAACAGCATGCGACGGAATGGAAACTGATGAGCTTTGGTAATAAAGCCGGTCATCAGACCCCTCAATATATTCATAATGATACAGGTATCCAGTATGTTACAATATTTGTCAAATCGATGAAACCATTCCTGGAGCGATTCAACAAGCAAAATATCAGGCTCCTTGCAGAGACTCCCACAAAACTGGATGACGGCAGAACATTTGTCCTGATCCAGGATCCTGACGGGACATTCATAGAACTTATTGGGCCTGAGTAGGAGTTTTCGGTTGTCGGTTAGTTTGAAATGTCGCCCCTGAAGGGACGGAGGTGTGGGGAGAGGGTGAGGGTTTGTTTTGGGCTTGATTTTCTGATGCTTCGATTCTCTTTATTCATTTTTCACTTTTGTTTCAAATTTATTCGCTACCCATAAGGTAAACACACAACCCGCTCATGGAAAATACCTTTCGTTTTACTTCAGAAATTGTCCGGATTTCGGATTTTAATACCCATGACATTTTTTTGACCTTGAGTTACAGAATTGACCTAAAAATATTCTTGAAAATTGATACAATTTTGGACAATAACCACTAACTTTCAGACAATAAACAGAGTAGAAATTAATTGAAGAAAATCATGAAAACAAATCAAAAACGTCGTCAATTTATTATTACCAGTGCCTGTGCCGGTTTAGGCTATTGTTTTTTAGCCAGAAGAACAGGATTATCTGCGATGAATCATTTATCCACGCAAGATGATGAAATTCCGGATCCGAAAAAGTTGAATTATTGTGGATATGTATGTCCTGAGGATTGTCCATTCTTAAAAGGAACGCTTGAAAATGATGTGGAGTTGAAAAAGGAGGCTTATAAATTATGGCAGATCGAGGAAAGGTTCGGAGTGGAATTTGATCCTGAAAAAATCTTTTGTTATGGCTGCAAGGCTGAAGGGAAGCCCGATGGTATCGTGCTGACCAATTGCACTGTTCGTTCCTGTGCCATGTCAAAAGAGCTGGATTGCTGCATAGAGTGTGATAACCTGGCTGATTGTGATGAGGATCTCTGGACAAGATTCCCGGAATTCAAGAATACTGTTATTGAGATGCAGAAAAAATATCGTGCCAGCCAAAATATTTAGGGATGATGAACAGGAATTTATTCAGAATGACTGTTTTATTACTATTTATCCTCTCCCTGCCGGCCTATTGCCAGGATGAAGCTTCAAAAAATGTAATTACAACCGGTTCTCTTTTTGAGGAATTGATCGACCTTGACCGGCTGGCTCAATTCCCTGATCCCGGATACAGGATTTTACAGTTCTCCTCATACGACCGACGAAGCAACCTGCCGGGCGGTCTGTACTGGTTTGCAAATTCTGACGGATTTGGAAATGAGCCAATCCCAAATTTTGAAAAAGTTCTGAGAGAACCCGATGAAAATGGTATTGGGGAATATCTTATGATGGATGTAGAAGGTTCGGGAGCAATTGTCAGGCTATGGACAGCAGCAATATCAGGCAATATCAGGTTGTATATCGATAATAATAAAGAGCCATTGTATGATGGTGATGCCATTACTTTCCTGCAACGTACATATGATATTTTTCCTGAAAATGAGCAGAT
>LJUQ01000106.1 GCA_001304505.1 Bacteroides sp. SM23_62_1 | reverse complement strand
GGTCCATCGGCTGAGATGGTTGGTTTGGCAGGAAGTGCATTAACTGTTACATCCAAGGGATCTGACAGAAGACTGGCGCAGCCATATTCATCAAAGATTTGAACCGTATAGGAGCCTGTAGATTTAACAATAATATCCTGTGAAGTATTGCCGGTGGACCACAAGTATGTATAACCAGCTGATGAAGATAGCTTTACACTGTCATCTACACAGAAAACGGTTGCTCCATCAGGGGTAATAGAGGGTTTCGATGGTGATGGAATAACAGTAATTAATACACTATCTGATCCCTGTGTAGATGTTGATAGATCTGTTACTGTCACTTTATACCATGTTGTGGTAGAGGGATTTGCAACAGGATTTGATAGGGCAGGATTACTCAGACTATCCGGTGGGGTCCATGAATAGGAGTATGGACCGGTGCCAAGAACAGTGGCTGATAAGTTTGCGACAGATCCGGAACAGCTTCCGGTTGTATCAGTATCCGTATTTGCAGTTACCAGGATATCATTATTTAATATGGTATATGTATGCAGTGTGTCAGTGTCAGTTAATAAGCCGGCCGAAGGATTATATATTTTTATAGTGAAATGTTCATCCGGAATCTCAACAATTGTATCGTCGATGATTAATGGGACAATGTAGACAGATTTTTCTCCCGGGTTGAATTTAATGGTATTATCAAGCAGGGAATAATCGACACCCTGTGATGCTGTACCGGTAATAACGGTATAATCGACACTTACTTCGCTGGATACAGCATAGTTAAGCATTACTTCTATCTGTGGATTGGCAACAGATTCGGGGTTGGATGAGGAATCAGTTGCAAAGCTGACCAATGGTTGCACCACACCAAGTGTAATATAATCGCCATCATTCAGGGGTACTGAATTAGCCACATATTCATTTCCAATTTGGACGACGGGATAAGCCACTGCACCTGATAAAAAATCTCCATCACCATCTATCCATATGTTTAAGGAGATAAAACCGGGTGGCAGGTCAGGAAGGAGAGAATCTTTAATACTGATATTTACTGGACCAACACCATCGCCACCGGTTATGTCAGCTCTCCATTCCCTTTCAATGCGTTGAATCCTTGTATCTCCGTTCGGTCTTTCTGTCCCGGTCCATGAACTGATATTACCGTTATCATGTCCGAATAACAGGAATTCATTATCCTCCAGGTCAGTGGCTCCGCCAACAGAAAGGATCCGGCCTGATTGAGCCTTGGTATGGATATTGGTTGTATTTACCCGTCCTATACCAGCAACATCATATCCATATGCGCTTTCCCAGCTGTAGCGGTCGGTTGTTGCTAATGATATGCCATACTTTGCTGCAAGGTAATTCTCTACTATAATTTTCTGAGCCTGGTTAAGCAATTGATTATAAATGATTACTTCGCCAACATCTCCATCAAGATATGATCCAATGGTTCTGCTGGCACCCAGTATGAACGAGCCATCTGTAATCAGGTTTGAGGCGTAATCAGTTACTGATTGAGAAGCCTCATTGATGAAGAGGTTATGGTATGGTGCAGAGATTTTATGTGCCGCATGCAGCAGATATACTTGGTTATTATTTAAAGATGGTCCATATCTTTTTGATACTGTAAAACAGAAATACCTGTCATCCGTTTCCCTGCTGATGGATGCTGTCTTTGCATTGTCAAGGTCACCCAGTGTAAGGACATATGCTTCCTTACTCAGGTCGAATCTGCTTATGGTCATGATTGTTACCGGAGCTGAAAGATTGCCCAATTCAGCCCTCATATAATCATCCGTACCATCCAGTCTTATCACGGGGTATCCGTTGATGGCAGCTGTTGAAAATATTGGCTGGTTCCCGGGTGTTGCCTGTGTTACATCGTTGCTGTTGCCACTCTGATCTGTCCAGGTCTTTACTGATTCACCATTGGATGCTGGATTATCACTGTTGTTCAGGACATCATGGTCGGCCTGTAACCAGAGATCGTTGGTTGTTTTGTCACCAACACCGCCAGGACCGGTAAACCCGGTAATCGGAGCAGTCGGGTCTGTGGCACAAATTCCAAAGGTCCCGCTTTTGGCCTGGTCACCGAATATCCTGATATAAATAGTCTCTCCTGGAGTCCTTCCGGTAAGAATCCGTGTAGGCATAAACGTTGTGCTTTCATCACAACTGATATAGTTCAGCGTATTGCAGTTTGCTCCTGAGTACAGGACCATCACTGCCCAGTCCAGCGTCCCCGGAAATGTTTCAATTTTTAATTGTCCTGATGCCGGCACAACGGCTTTAAACCAGACATCCCCGCCAAAAAATGTATGGCATGGAGGACTGCCAAGGCCCCTGGTATCATAGGCACCTTTGTTATTATAAAATACGGGTGAGCATACATTGCCAACAACAAGTTCAACAGCATCGCAGGGATCATTATTAGGCGGCGGAGGATTCGCACTGATCTCAGCCACCCATCCTGAATCTGTAGGAGAGGTTGGCTGGGACCTGAATCCAAAGGTGATACAGCCACCCGGAGCTGTGAAACTAAACTGGGGTGTGTCATCGTGATATGCCACATAGGAAGCACTTGGCGGGTAGTTGATGGTCATGTAGTCATAGCTTGCATATGCACCGGGAGGAGGATTTGGGAACGGACCTCCATAATGTGTGGCAAAACCGGAAAAATCGACAGTTATCGGATTACCATTTTCAGAACAAAATCGTACATTCCAGTTTTCGCCGGCACTGTATTTGTCGTACCCTCCTGCATCATAGAAATATCCTGAATTTGTTGTTACTGTCTGACCACTGGTGAAGCCATGATTGAGCCAGTAATCATCAGGATTGCTCTGAGCTGTCACCCTGTTTATTAACTGGTAAAGAGTTAATAAACAGAGGATTAATATAAACCTTTGAATCAATCTCATATCCTTTAAACAACTCAGCTATTAAAAGTCTCTATAATAATCTGATATATTGATAAAAATAATAAGGAAATCTATATTTTTAAATACAATTTTGATGAAAATATCTGCTATGATGAGCAGTATCCTGACAACATCAGAATTGATAAATAAGATGATTTAACTGGAAATCTTGATCTTTAATGGTTTGTAATTTTAGACCTGTTTAGTGATTTATCATTATCTCATTTGATTAAATGGACTTAAATAACCATGAAGTAGTTGCATCTCTATTATTAGAAGATCATCATTTTCAGGATAATAATATACTCAGATCCTTGCATGTTGAAACTTGATAAAATATTCCTGGTTATTTTAATTTTTGCTTTTGCCGGAGTTTCTTATTCCCAGACTGAAGACTCGGTGGTTAATGAAATCGTTCTGTATTATTTTGAAGTTGACACTTCTTATTTTATCCCTGGTCAGGATAATTTTAATCTCATTCAGGCAAGTGAAAAAGATGACCTGGTAGGGATGGAAATTCTTCTCAGGAAAGGTGTGGATGTGAATACCAGAACCTTTGATGGCGTAACACCATTGATGTATGCCTCTGAATCAGGAAATGTTGAAGCTGCTACTATGCTGCTTGACCATGGTGCCGATCCTGATGCGGTTCCGGATAATGGGATTACTGCATTAATCAGTGTGGCGAAAACAAGTTCATACGATCTCTCACTGCTATTGCTGGATTGGGGAGCTTCCGTTGATATGACTGATGAACATGGATTTTCGTCACTGATGTATGCGGTATTATATAATTACTCTGACCTGACGGAATTATACCTGAGTTATGGTGCTGATCTCACCAAACGGGACCTGTTCGGATCTGATGCCCTGATCATCGCATCATATTATGGAGCATATGAATCCGCCAGGATATTACTGGATTATGGTGCAGATGTGAATACCACTGACAACTATGGTTTTACACCTTTGATCATTGCCAGTCAACAAGGGCACTACGACCTTGTCTGGTTATTCATCGAAAATGGTGCAGAAATCCTACGAAAGAACCAATCGGGATATGATGCTCTGTCTATGTCTGTTCTAAAAGGGCATATTGATATAACTGAATTACTAATAGAAAATGGCGCTGATGTAAATAATGATGTAAATAAGGGAATACATCCTATTGATCTGGCAAAAAAACAGAATGACCAGGAGATGATAAACCTGTTAAAGGAAAACAAAGCCAGATCCAATCGCATGCCCAATTTTAATTCAGCGAAAATTGGATTTGGAATAACTTCCAATACTCAAGACTTTATGGTGGGGACCGGCTTTGGATTAATGGATTCAAGGTATGGATTGGAGGTATATGGGAAAATTTATCTCCGGCCTGTTGCCATACGGGTGCTTTTGCCTGAGACAGATGAATGGTATTATCAATATTGGGAAAGAAGGACCTTTGTTTCAGGGAGCCTGAATAAGAAAATCAATATTTACTCAAATGATGAAACCAGGCTGGGAGTTTTTCTTGGAATGGGTGTGGGATACACCTGGGGTAGCTACAGGGGGGCAGACCGGAAACCCAGACCGGCAACATTTCTGAATCCGGCAGGAGGAATATACTGGAAAAGTAAATCAATAGGTATTGATTTCAATTATGAATATGCCGACCTGAAGATTCATGATTTCTCCAAACATTGGATTACACTTGTTGTTACATTTTATTTTGACCTTGGAAGAAAAAAATTAATGTATAAAGAAATTAGCTGGGAATAAATTAAGGAATATATTGCAGGTGCACCCAGAACCTTACACCCTGCACACTATAACATGTATAAGTTTTAATCATGTTTAAGACAGCAAAAAGAATTCTGATTTTATTAAGCCTTTTATTTACAGGGCTTTATTTATCATGTAACGAATACATGGGTTTCTCTGTAGATTGTTCGGAATGTTACAGTATTGAGCCTGACAGTTCAGATATCACAATTTACCTGACCATAAATCATAATTATCGATCCATACCGATCATTGTTTATAAAGATCAGGTTGATGATAACAGGATAGAATACATTGATACTGCATATTCAAGCCCCTATTACCTTTTTGTGCCGGTCAACCAGTATTATTCCGTAAAGGCAGAATATTCGGCGGACGGGAAGACGACCTATGCTGTGGATGGTGATAAATTAAATACAAAACATGTTTCCGAATCCTGTGATGTAGAGTGCTGGGTAGTTACAGGAGGTGTGATGGATGTACGTCTGAAGTATGAATGATTTTTTATTATCTTTAACTACAATCCCACATTGCCAGCAATGGAGCACTATTCTGACGATCAAATTATACAGGGTATCTACCTGAAAGACAGATCTGTACTGGAGTACCTTTATAAACAGCAATTTGGAAGAATTCAGAGATATATTTTGAACAGGGGCGGAGATACCGATACTGTAAAAGATGTTTTTCAGGAAGCAATGTTAATTGTTTATACAAAAATCCGTCAAAGGAGACTCAAGTTAACCTGTTCATTTTCAACATATTTTTTCGCTATTTGTCGGAATTTATGGTTTCACGAGCTAAGGATGAAAAACAAAGCCGGAAACATTCCAATCATGCCTGATAATATCGTTGAGGAGCCGGATCCTCCTGATAATTTTCATTCTGAATTAATAGAATTGATTCAATATCATTTCAATAAGCTCAGCGAGGATTGTAAAAAAGTACTTGAATTACATTTTAAAAAGAAAACATTAACCGATATTTGCATGATTTTGGGATATAAGGATGAAAAGTATGCAGCTGACCGAAAATATCGTTGCAAAAAGAATCTCTATAACAGGGTAATTAACGATCCCAAATATAAAACACTTATCAATGGATTATACTGAGCTGTTTGACCGTTATCTGGACGGGCAGTTAAAAGGAGAGGAACTGGAGGACTTTGAGAATAGACTGGAAACTGATCCGGAGTTAAAAAATGAACTGGAGCAGTTCCGGATTTTAAATGCTGTGGCCGAAAATAGTGTTGGTGGAAATGAAAATGAAGAAATAGAAGATGAAATCGATAAAGAAACTGAAAAATTAAGCACGGATGATATTTCTGAGTTTGGGAAAGAAAATCGGGATCTTTCCGACAGTGATTTAGATGATTTCAAAGAGATCCTGAAAGAAGCTGAAAATAGTTATTTCCACCATAGCAAAAGCAGGTATAAGGAGATCAGGATAATCTGGTATGCTTCAGCAGCGGTCTTGATCATTGCTCTTTCCACAGCAAGTTTCCTTTTTGTTCGTGAATCTCAACAGAGAAAAGCCGACCTCTTCGCCTATTATTATGAACCTTATATTAAATCTGATCAGATATTTGAACTCACCCGGACGAACGATGATTTTTATTATGCAATAAAGGTTTTTGAGGCTGGAGATTTTTCTCGTGCTACGCTACTTTTCAGAAATTTGTCGGATTCATCTGAACTACAAGTTTATGCATTGTTCTATGATGGATTGACTTCAATAGAATTAGGCAGGTGGGAGGACGCTATCCATTCCTTCCAACAGGCAATCGGCTGTGGTGAAAGTCAAATGGATGCTTCTATCCGATGGTACCTTGGACTTTGTTATTTAAGGATTGATGATGATGAATCTGCAAAAAAACAATTTGAGGTTTTGTCTTCTGAAAAAAATCCATACACCATTAAAGCCCGAAAGATATTAAGGATCCTGAATAAAAGATAAAAAACAAAAGATAAAAGATAAAAGCAACTAACAACAGACAACTAACAACTAACAACTGACAACAGACAACTGACAACAGACAACAGACAACAGACAACAGACAACAGACAACAGACAACCTAAACTCCGCTGATTCTTCTTTTATACTCTTTCAATGCCTCATTCAGGCGGTTCATTGTACCACTTTCACCTTCAAGGTTATGGGAGGGATGTATATAGAGTTTTTCATTCTGATCTGCGAGTATTTCTCCAATACTGGTAATGACCATCCAGACAATGGTTACAAATGCCATGGTTGAGACGGGTCCGATTTTATCAATATGGTTTTTTAAGGGAACAGAAGCATCTTCCAGTGGGACACATGAGTCGATGACAATATCGGCCAGATCAAAAATCGTCTTACCACAGGAGTGTCTTGATTTTTTTTCTTTCGATGCTTCAGCAGAACCACAAACAACTACCTTCATACCACTCTTTTTTGAATCCAGGGCTATATCGATATTCACATTATTTATTCCGGAATGGGAGAATATCCACATTGTATCTTTGGGATCAAAATTATATCCTTTCATGATTTCTTTACCATACCCTTCAGCTCTTTCGAGAAAAAGAAACTGGTGTATCCCCATTTCTCCAACAATACGTGTAAAGAAAGTAAGTGGCAGTTCAATGATAGGATGAAATCCTACAAACCCACCTATTCGCGGGTACATTTCTTCTACCGGTAAGGTAGCATGTCCGCAACCGAATGTATGTATCCAACGACCGGCTTTAATTGAATCCGCCATTACTTCTGAAGCCCTCCTGATATTATCCATCTGGGTCTGCTCTATTTTATCCATGATATCCTTGGCATTTTCAAGCCAGATTTTAGCTAGTTGCATCGCAATAATTGTTTAGATGTTATATATACTTTTAAGATAATTAGAAGAATGGAATACTGGAAAAATGGATTGTTGGAACATAAGTCTATGCCTGTTCCAGTTTCCCAACATACCATCATTTATTATATTCTATTTTTATTGTTTCCATCCTTCCAATATTCCATTCTTCCAATATTCCATTATATTGTTTTCATCCTTCCCACCTTCTCACCTTCCTGCCTTCCAGGCTATCCATTCATTAAACCGATCGAATTTCTATCCTGTTCCGTATATTCACTATAACTAAATAAAACATTATCAATAATAGAAGAGCACAAATGAGCAATAATGACGAGAAATGTTTAATTCCAAAGTGATGAATAATGAGTCCCATCGAGTAATTAATAGTCATGTTGCCAATCAATGATATTACCATTACAATTCCGAATGCAGTCCCGGAAAGTTTTTTAAACAGCTCGCCAACGTATCCCAATATTACAGGGAATCCACAGGCAAATCCTATTCCAAGGAGTACAAGTCCAACAATTGTTAATATATATGAAAATGTAAATACAAGGATCAGGATACCACCAAGGGCTATGAGTATTGAGATAAACTGAACCAGGTATGAGGGTATTGTCCTTAAAATAAAACCTAAAAATAGTCTGGTGAGTGTAAGACTCAGAATGAATGAGGATAATGCAAACAGAGCCTGTTGTTTTTCTTCATTCAGGTAGTTTTGCAGATAAGTAGTACTCCAGTTATTGGTTATTCCTTCCAATCCACCTTCAAGAAAGAGGAATAAACCCATCAACAGAAGAATTGGATTTCTGAGCATCCGTAAAGATTCTTTTATTGGATAACTCTGTGTGATCTTTGATCCAGGGAACCTGACAAAGAAATAATAAATGACCGGTATGAACATCAATGATCCAATTCCGGCTATTATCAGATGCTGGCATATGAATTCAGAGAATGTGCCAATCAATAATGGCATACCCAGTGCACCGATCCCAAAGAACACACCCAGCAGGCTCAGGTTTGCAGAACGGCTTTCGTTACTGATATCATTAACCACTGCATTGGTGGCTCCATTCATAAAGCCACCGGCAAAACCAATGATGAAGATATTGATCCTCAGAAAGAGATAATTCCGGCTGAATGCGATACCTTCCAGCGCAATCATAATCAGTAAAGAACAAAATATGAGTAAATATTTATAACCGTACCGGTCTGTCAGGGGACCAAAGACTACCGAACCTGCCAGAATACCCAGCGGGAGCAATGCAGCAAGAGTTCCTGAAGCGATTTCATTAATTTCATATCTGATGATAATATCCGGCAATATACTTCCAAGAGAAATAATGGTAATGCCAAATTGCAGCATTCCCATGCAGGCAGCAATAAATATATGTTTTTTATGATATTGTATCAGTGGTGCCATTTACAGTTTATTCAAGGCTTGTAATGCCAGGTATCCTGCACCAAACAGAGCTGTGTCATTGCCGAGGGCGGATCCATCAATCTGAACATGTTTAATACTGACAGGTTGTGCCCATTTTTGTGCTTCGTCAACTATATTATTTAAAAATTGTAGCCCCGGACCAAATAATCCCCCACCCAGAATTATTTTTTCAGGATTAAACATACTGACGATATTTGCAATGGCCATGCCCCAGTATTCAATGGCCCGTTGAAGTGTCTTTTTTGCGATTGGATCGCCTTGACTGAACGCAGAAAAAATCTGCTCCGATGTAATATTTTCCTGTTCTATTTCTTTTAGGACGCCATTATAAGATTTATCTTCCCTGAGATATTCTTTTGCCACCTTAACAATTCCTTTTCCTGATGCATGATATTCAAAACAACCGCATGAAAGATAGGTTGGTTTATAGGGGCGGTCAAGGGCAAGCCAACCGGCAGCACCGGCAGCACCGGTAGATCCACCGACTATTTGCCCGTTTACCATAATGCCGGCTCCGATTCCTGTTCCGATAAGAAGGAATACTACATCCCGGCATCCCCTGGCTTTGCCCATCCAGGTTTCCCCTAATACACAACACGAACGATCGTTATCGATACAGATTTTAATTTCTGGATCATGAATTGCTCTGGCGATATCATCCAGCAGGGGGTAATCATCCCAACCTGGAATATTGTTTGCCCATACTCGTCCGGTTATAGGATAAAATATTCCCGGTACAGAGATTCCAATAGCGTTGATATGCATGTTATCACGACGGATATCCTCAAGAAATCTTGTGACCTGATGAATGATCATCTGGCCTACCTCTTTTCCCCTTCGGTTATTAAGGTTTTCAACCGTTTTGGCCGAGGCCATCCCATCCTGGTTAAATATGGCTGCGGAAAGTTTTGTTCCACCGAGATCAAGGCCTATTACTGCCATATTATCCATCCATAGATATTTTTAACAAATGAGTTGCAGAATTCCTGCGAAGATATTGATATTTCTCAATTTTTCAGAACTTCCTAACATTCATGATCAGACCGGATCATTTTTTCTTTTCCATTTTTTTATTAAAAATCTTGACATTATGTGACTTGTTCATTCCAGAAGGTTAATAACTCTTGAATTAATTATGATCAGATTTTGTTATTTTTAATGACCTAATTAATTCTGCACATGCCTTCTTTTCCGTTTTATAAGCAGTTGGATGCGATGGATTGCGGGCCCTCCTGTTTGCGAATGATTGCCAGATATTATGGCCGGTCATTCAGTCTGCAAACCTTACGCGATAAATCATATATCACGAGAGAGGGCGTATCGATGCTTGGGATCAGTGATGCAGCCGAGGCAATAGGATTCAGGACTATGGGTGTTTCTCTTTCTCCGGAAAAACTTTTTACCCAGGCTCCTTTACCCTTAATAGCTCACTGGAAACAAAACCATTTCGTCGTTGTTTACAGGATTAAAAAGGACAGGGTATATGTGGCTGATCCTGCATTTGGGCTGACCACCTATTCACGTAAGGAATTTCTGGATGGCTGGATCAGTTCGGTAAAAGAGGGTGAGCAACGGGGACATGCCCTGTTGATCGAGCCTACACCTGATTTTTATGCACTGGAGGGAGAAAAAATCAAAAGAACCGGATTCACTTTCCTGCTATCTTATCTGAAACCATATAAGAGATTTATTTACCAGCTTTTCCTGGGTATGTTTCTTGGAAGCATACTACAGCTTCTTTTTCCCTTCCTCACCCAATCAATCGTTGATGTCGGGATTAATAACCAGGACATTGGCTTTATTTACCTTATACTCTTTGCCCAGCTCATCCTGTTTGTAAGCAGGATGACAGTTGATTTTATCCGTGGGTGGATTCTGCTTCATCTGAGTACCAGGATAAACATTTTCCTGATCTCTGATTTCCTGTTAAAGTTGATGAAATTGCCTATGGGGTTTTTTGACAGCAGGCTGATTGGTGATATCCTTCAGCGTATTGGTGATCAGCGAAGGGTCGAACATTTCTTAACTACCTCGTCATTAAATATTCTCTTCTCTATGGTCAATTTCCTGATCTTTGGTATCGTCCTTTCAATTTACAGTCTGAAAATCCTATTGCTCTTTGTTATAGGCAGCCTGTTGTATTTTCTCTGGCTGAGTATCTTCATGAAAAAGAGAAGGGAACTAGACTTCAGGAGATTCAAAAAACTTTCAGAGAACCAGAGTCAATTGATACAATTAATCACCGGCATACATGAGATCAAGCTATATAATGCTGAAAAACAAAAACGCTGGGAATGGGAAAATATTCAGTCCGGATTATTTCGTGTAAATATTAAAAGCCTTGCACTCAAACAATATCAGGAAGCAGGAGGGATGTTCATCAATGAATTAAAGAATATCCTGATAACAATATTTGCAGCTACTGCTGTTATCAGCGGTGATATGACCCTGGGTATGATGCTTGCAGTGAGCTATATAATCGGCCAGCTGAACGGACCTGTGGAGCAGATGATAACCTTTTTACATATAACCCAGGATGCCAGAATTAGTCTTGAAAGGTTAGGGGAAATTCATGAGATGCAGGATGAGGAGCCTGAAGATAAGGGGCACATGATCATTATTCCTGAAAAGAAAAACATAGAAATAAATGGCCTGTCTTTCCAATATGAAGGACCACATTCAAGAAAGGTCCTTGATAACCTCCATCTGGTGATTCCTGAGAACTCTGTTACAGCAATTGTGGGTATCAGTGGCAGTGGAAAAACCACCCTGATCAAATTATTGCTTGGATTTTATCCTCCTACGGAAGGTGAAATTAAAATAGGAGATTCCCAGTTGAATAGTTTCAGTTTTCAAACCTGGAGGCAGAAGTGCGGGGTGGTTATGCAGGAAGGTTTTATATTCTCAGATACAATTGCCAACAATATTACGGTTGGTGATGAAAGAATTGATAAAGCAAGATTATTAAATGCTGTAAATATTGCTAATGTCAGGGATTTTATTGAATCCTTGCCTAATGGTTATAATACACGTGTGGGTGCTCATGGACATGCCCTCAGCGGAGGTGAAAAACAAAGGATACTGATCGCAAGAGCTGTATATAAAAATCCGGATTTCCTGTTTATCGATGAAGGCACCAGTTCACTGGATGCGGAAAATGAAAAAATGATCATCAATAATCTGAAGGATTTTTTCAGGGAAAAGACTGTCATCGTCGTTGCACACAGGCTCAGTACCGTTAGAGATGCTGATCAGATTGTCGTTCTGGAAAAAGGAAAGATAATGGAAAAAGGGACACACGAACAATTAATTGCCAAGGCAGGACATTATCTGAACCTTGTTAAAAATCAACTGGAACTGGGACAGTAGAAGGATGAATGATGAAGGATGAAAGATATAGGTGTCGAATAAGGAAGAATGGAAATATGGAAAAGTGGAAGATTATTAAATCCAATATTCCAGCATTCCAATATTCCATTCTTCCATTCTTCCAGTATTCCGATATCTTATATCTTAATAATAAAAAATAGGATTTACCTTATGACTATAAATTCATGATATGGCTGAAAAGGAAAATGACAAAATAGAATTACGCAGCGAGGAAGTTCAGGAAATCCTGGGTCATGTGCCGGCCTGGATTATCAGGTGGGGCATCCTGGTGATTCTTATAACTGTCCTACTCATAATATTTGGCAGCTGGCTCTTCAAATATCCTGATATTAAGAGGGCAAATATTCTGATTACAACTGAAAATCCTCCGGCGACGCTGGTTGCAAGGGCAACAGGAAAGATCGTGCAATTATTTGTACAGGACAATCAATATGTGGAGACTCATACTGTCCTTGCGGTAATCGAAAATCCGGCCGACTATGGTGATGTTCTCTGGCTTGATGAAGTTTTAGATGAGATAAGGGATATTCTGCCTGATTTTAATATTCTTGTTAATCTCAATTTAAATACTGATTATTTACTGGGTGAAATACAGCCTGCATATGCCAGTTTTATTAAGGTACATAAGGATTATCAGAATTTCATTGAATTGAATTATCATGCTCAGAAGATTATGTCATTAAATTCTGAACTGGATAAGCTGGAGTCACATCTGACAAGCCTCCGGCAGATACGCAATATCCTGAAAGGGGAACTTGAGCTGGTTTCAATTCAGTTTGAAAGAGATTCTAACCTACTCATCAGTGGAGTAAATGCACCTGCAGATTATGAAAAATCAAAAGCTAACTTATTGAGAAAACAATATGAATACGAACAGGCCAGGATTAATGAATCGGATACTGAGATACAAATTGTCAAACTTAACCAGGATATACTTGATCTTGAGTTACGGGCAGCAGAGGAGAAAAGGCAACAACAGAACGCCTGGCAGATATCTTTTGACAATGTTGTTACCGGGTTATCTTTATGGAAGCAGAAATATATCCTTGAAGCACCCATTGATGGGATTGTGTCATTTACAGCATACTGGAGTGTTAATCAGAATGTAAGGGAAGGAGACAGGGTAATGACTGTGATCCCCTCCGAACAGGGAAAAATTCTTGGGAAAATAAGCCTTTCAATCGAAGGTGCAGGTAAAGTAGAGGAAGGTCAGCAGGTAAATATCAGAATTGATAATTTCCCATACCTGCAATATGGAATGGTGAAGGGTATCGTCCGGAATATAAGCCTTATACCGGACGATCGGGAATACATTGTTGAAGTTGATCTTCCCGAAGGGCTAACCACCTACTATGGGATCGACATTCCTTTTAAGCAGGAGATGCAGGGAACGGCACAAATATTAACCGATAAAAGACGGTTGCTTGAAAGAATTGTCGCACCGATAAAAGACATCATATCAGAACAAAAAGCCCATTCTTAAATGGTTGCTGGTTCTTGGTTGCTGGTTCCTGGTGGGTATGAGTGTCGGATTAGGGTGTAAATAATTTATTATAAACGATAATTGTAAAAAGACAATTCAGAATTTTTGTCATAAACCAACTTAAGGTTGATTAGAGATTTGAAGATCCCCGAATTGGTAACGAAATAAAAGATGCAAATCAAGTCAGGACAGACAACAGACAGCTATCCTTCTTAAGATGTAACTTTTTAAATATATTGATTAAAAATTGCCTCGTAAAGTTCCTGTTTACCGCTGATTTGTTTTGGTTCTCCATGTTGAATTGCCAGGTTACGCAGATCCTCGAGCGTCAGTTCCCCCTTTTCAAACTTTGCTCCCGGGCCTGAATCAAAAGATGCATATCTTTCTTTTCGCATTCGCCTGTAGTCTGAATGATCAAGAATATCATATGCAACAATCAGTGCCCTGGCAAAAGCATCCATTGCCGCGATATGAGCAATAAAAATATCTTCAAGATCGGTT
>LJUQ01000303.1 GCA_001304505.1 Bacteroides sp. SM23_62_1 | reverse complement strand
CCAATAAAATTCATTTTCAGCTTAGATAATTGCCCAATGATGGCTTTATAATCATCAAGGTTCCACCAGTCAGGGCCTTCAGGGAAATCGTGGAACGGCAGTATGCCCCGTAATTCGAATAAAGGACTTGATTTGTCATTCAGAACAGGAAGAGTTAATGATTGTTTATTATCAGGAACCACATCCCCATCCAGATAAAATCTTATTCCGATTTCTTCAGCAAACTGATAAGCACCATAAAGGACTCCGGCAGAACCTCCTCCAATAATAAAGAGGCTCAATTGTCTTCCATCTGTATAGGATTTAAGGATAAATTCCTGCTCTTTTAGATTTTGAAACTCTGAAGAGGGTAAGTCATAAATACCTTTTAAAAGTTCCTGTTTTTTTGTAGCAATAATGATACTGCTCATTATCTGGGATGGTGCATCTGTTTGAATAATTGGTAATAATTCACCTGTTCTCAGATAGATATACCTCCTGATTTCTTTTGAAGCCAGTATTTCAGCCTTGTTTGCACCGGAAGAAATGATAATTTGATAATCTTCCTTTGCTATGCAACCGGAAAGGAGAAGAAGTATCAAACAGGACAAAATTTTGAATGGTTTCATTTTAAAAAAATAAAAACTTTACCGTTTAAAAATAACAAAAAGCCCGGCTCAAAAATCCGGGCTTTGACTATATTTCTTTATATCTTTAAAAATTAAACGATTATAATATTATATATCTCTTTTTTAATTTAATAACAACACTACCTTAAATCATCAACCGGAATGTCTGATTTCAATGAAATATATGTGTCTAAGAGGAAAGAGTGGCATCGCTGGCTTAAAATAAACGGAGAAAAATCGTCCGGAGTCTGGCTGATTTTTTATAAGAACCATACCGGACAACCTTCTCTCCCTTATGAAGATGCTGTTGAGGAGGCATTGTGCTTTGGCTGGATTGATAGTATCGTCAAACGTATTGATGCTGAGAAGTATGTACGGAAATTTACACCAAGAAAAGAAAAAAGTAAATGGTCGGTATTGAATGTCAGGCGGGTTAAAAAAATGATCAAGGCCGGTAAAATGACTCCTAAAGGTCTTGATCTTTATAAATATGCAGAAAAACATGGCCTTCTTCCCGGCATTCATCAATCTCCGGAAAAATACCTGAAAATTCCTGCATTTATTACTGAATCACTCTCAAAAAATAGTAAAGCTGAAGTGACTTTTAATACACTTGGATCTTCATATAAAAGACAGTACATTGGATGGGTTATGGATGCAAAAAAAGAAGAGACCAGAAAGAAACGGATGGAGGAAATGATTCAACTGTTATCTGAAGGTAAAAAATTGGGATTGAAATAAAAATCGCAGGAGCACATATGCATAATAATTTAAAAAAATAATGTGGTGTTGCATCCTTAACAGAGTGGTATAATAAACATCATAAAAATTTGAAGAGGAACATTTGTTCATTATTCATAAAACACCTGACAGAATTCTTACTTTGTCTTAATTCTATTTAAAATTGGGAACATGAAAGTCAAAATGCTTCTAATCTTTCTTTCGTTTGTCCAACTGTTAAATGCCCAATTTGATATACAATCCAGACTTCATTTTTCATTTGACGATAGTCTTTTCAAAGCCTATCCCGGCCTGTATTTATCTGCTCTGAGAATGGATCAGTTCTCCTGTCATAATAAGATTGATCAATCTTTTAAAGATAAGTTCATTTATTTTCATTTGAGCGATTCAAATAGCTTTACTAAACCATACCTGGACAATATTCCTCCAGACCTGATCTATACTCCCCCTTACAATTTTAAGCAAATCAGCATTGAAAATTATTCCGAATTATCTATGGATCCATGGGGCAACCGTTTCGGTTGGACATTATTTTTTGGAAAAATCCATATTATTGGCAGTAAAATAAGAAATCGATAAAAAAATTACTATCTTGCGCATCTTTTCATAAGTCCAATTATTTCTATGCACGATAATGATACCATCTCAAGCCACCATAAATTCTGGAATTTCCTTGCGACTATCATTTATATTGTTTGCTGGATTTTGCTTGGTTATACCCTGCAAAGAAAAGGCATTAAAATTGAGCAGGTAAGGATATGGGAATTATTTCTGCTGGCCCTGGCAACATACCGGCTAACCAGAATACTTGTTTTTGACAAAATCTTTAAACTTTTCAGGGATTTTATAAGGTCGAAGTCAAAACTGTATGCATTTTATGTCGTCAGGGAGATTATCACATGTCCATGGTGTGCAGGCGTATGGACAGCGATGCTGATTGTAATATTGTATTTTCTTGTACCATTTGGTAATGTGCTTATCTATTTACTTGCTATCTCCGGTTTAGGTTCATTCTTTGTCATTATTGTAAATTATTTTGGCCTTTCCACTGAAGAAAAACAGCATAAAGTGAGGAATCTGAGGGAGTACTCCGATTATTCCAAGCCTGAATAGATTATGTTACTCAATAAAGTCCTCAAACTCGGCAACCCCAAACTCCACGAAGTTTCTCTTCCGGTAGAGAAAAATGAACTACCCCAGTTGAAATTGTTAATTTCTGAGCTTCATGATATTCTTATGGAATTCAAGTCAAAATACAATGCCGGGAGGGCTATTGCAGCGCCACAGATCGGCATAATGAAACGATTGATTTATCTTCATATTGAAAAACCGGTTGTGATCATCAATCCCGAATTGTTTGACAAAAGCTCTGAAATGATTGAGATCTGGGATGACTGTTTATGCTTTCCTGATCTTCTGGTCAGGGTTCACCGTCATCAATCATGTAAGATCCGTTTTTTCGATCAGACCTGGAATAAACAGGAATGGCATCTGTCTGGTGATCTTGCGGAATTATTGCAACATGAATATGATCATCTGGATGGAATATTAGCAACTCAGCGGGCAATTGATGATAAATCTTTCCAATGGAGGGGAGAATAGTTCCTGGTTTCCGGTTACTGATTCCTGGTTCCAGATTCCCGGTTGATGGTTCCTGGTTTCCGGTTACTGATTGATGTGGGTTAGTGTGTGGGTAAAGGATTGGAGATCACTCATCCAATGACCTCGAATCATCGGATAAGTATTAAACATAGGATTAAAACAGGTCATCCCGACGAGCGAAGCGAGGAGGGATCTCGTAATCGTTAATAACAAACTACGATATAAATTAATAGTTTTGAGAATTGAACCCGATCAGGAAATCAATACATGCTTACTCCAAAACTCAATACTTTTACGGTACTCTTCTTCTGATTGTTCTTCTGTATTTGGTAAAAGGGGAGCATATATCCCGGGGAATATTGTAATAATTACCTGTTGGTTTTCAATTCTTTTAATAATCAGGTTAACTGACCATGTTTTCCTGGGATGGCCGATAAATTGAATTTTTTGCAGGGTTTCATATTCCTGGTCAGGAAGCTTATTCTTTATTACTTCAGGCAGTTTATCAATATGTATAATATGATCTTCACCGATACCCTCCGGAAAATCCTCTTTTGAAAAATTAAGACGTACTTCACAACGGTCATCCATCCATCCGGCCACAACACCGTCGTTACGAAACTTTCTTACAACAATATCCAACAAGTGTAAAGGATCTGAAGCAAATGATTTGAAAAACTTCGAACCTTTTTCTTTAATCTGGTTATCAATAATTTCATTTGAATATTCAGAATTTTTGATCAGGGATCGCTTGTATTTATGATCTATCTCACCAAAATGCTTCAGGACATGGAATTGCCGATCTATTGGAAAAACAGCCTAAAAATTTTTTTCAAGCAATGTTTTTTGCTTTCCCATCGGCATTTTATTAATTTCCAAAAGATATTTTTTCAGGGTTCCATACTTGTATTTTTTTCCATCCGGTCCGCCGAATTGATCTGCATATCCATCTGAAAAAAGGTAGATTATATCACCTTTCTTAACTTGAAATGTATGCGATTGAAAGGAATCAACAACATCTTCCTGATAGCCTATTGGCATCCTGTCGGCTTTGAATTCTTCCAATATACCATTCCGGATAAGGTAAATCGGATTATTGGCCCCGGCAAATTCCAGTTGATTGGAATTCTTATCATATTGACACAGAGCGATATCCATACCTTCTTTTTGCTCTTTTTCCTTGCCGGTTTGCTTCAGCGCCTTGATCACCTCCTTCCTCAGATTGTTCAGTATTTCATTTGCTGACAAAACATTTCGCTGATTCACGATATCATCCAGGAATGTGATCCCCAATAAGCTCATGAATGCCCCGGGTACTCCATGTCCCGTGCAATCAGCAATACAAAATATGATTCTTTGATCAACCTGAGTTACCCAGTAAAAATCACCACTGACAATATCTCTGGGCAGGAAAAGAATAAAATGACCGGGCAGTATTTTTTTAAGGATTTCCTTCCGGGGTAATAAAGCAGTTTGGATCCTGCTGGCATAGTTGATACTGGCAGTCATTTCCTGGTTGATCAGATTGATCTCATCATAGGCTGCTTTTAATTCTACATTCCTGAGCTGGAATATTTCCTTTTCCTTTTCAGCCTTATCAACAGCAAAAGCGATCTGCTGGTTTTTCATTCGGTTTCTTGTCTCATCGTTACTGACCTCCTCTTTTAATTCATAATAAATCTTATAGTGTTTCAGGGCTTCTTCAGGATTTCCTGCTGATTCGTAATATCTTGCAAGAGCAAAGTGAACTTCATATTGCAGGGGTTTGGCCCTTAGTTCCTCAGCCAGAACCAATGAATCATCCAGAAACTGATGGGCAGTATCCATTTTCTCCATTTGTAGCAGAATCCTGCCCATTCCTAACATTGATTGAAGCCTGCAGCGCTTATCAATTTCACTGCATTCATTGTCAATATTTTTCTGATAATACAATTGTGCATTATTCAGATCTCCCATTTCTTCATATGCACTTGCCAGCCCCAGGTAGGTCCATGGGAGCGCACCATGCTGTTTCGATTCTTCCCTTATCTTCAAACTTTTTTGATAGTGTTCAAGAGCTTGGTCATATTGTTTCTTTAAAACATGAATTCTTCCTATCCGGTTCAATGATGATGCAACTGCTTTCAGATCCCCCAGTTTATCCCTGATCTTAAGGCTTTCATTATATGCGATCAGTGCCCGGTCAAAATCATGTAACCGACTGTAAATCAAGCCAATTACACTCTGAGTTTCACCTTCCCCTTCTTTATACCTGATTTCCTTTGCTTTTTCAAGTGCTTTCTGAACATATTCCAATCCGGTTTCATAATCACCAAAGCTTTCGTAGATATTCCCTGCAAAAGTGAGGGCAACAGGAAATCCTTTCTCTTTATCATTTTTCGCAAAGTATTTCAAAACCTTTGTGAGAAATTCCAGTGCCTCCCGGTTTTCAGATTTAAGAAAGTGATTTACAGCCAGGTTGAGCCGGGCATAGGCTCTGCCTCTTGGATATTCGTTTTCCCTGCTTAACCTAAATGCTTCATCCGTGCACCTTTTTGATTCTTCAAGATCAGTATATCTCAGTTCCCATGCAAGCTGGTTGAGAAGGTCAATCCTCTTCTTCGGCTTTTCAGTTTTTGCCAGCCTTGATTTAATATAATCAGATCGCTGCTTCATTGAATTACTTTATAAATCTTTTGCTTAAAAATATCATACAAATTATTAAAAACTTTTCTTAATTGAAATTTCTGAAAAATTGAAAAGGGAAAATCAGCAAATTTCTGTTCCCAGTATTCTCTAATCAACAAATCCAATGATTGAAAATAATCACTGGCGGATCGTGATGATTCACCCATATAATGAAAATAAACATATTATCTTATAAGTATCTTTATTTTTTCAGGAATCTTCAATAAAATTAGGAAACTTTTATTAATGAAGCGATATCAGAAGATATTGGGTTTATCAAATGCCACAATTTTAGGAGGTATTATCATTTTATTAATACTTACAATACATTTAGAGAATTATAATCTGATTAATACTCCATCAAAACATCAACCAGGTTAATAAACATAATAATTATGATCACTTACATCATTTATATCCACCAAACTTCTACTTTTGAAGGATGTTGAAATAATGTCTCCCTTGTGGATAATTATAACCCCTTCATCGGGAAAACTTACACACTATTCGGTGATACAAAATCTACCGGACAATATTATTCTACTATCCGGAGTTTGACTAACCAACTCATTGACCAATTTTCATGGAGCGAGCAGGATCTTTTATTATACTTGCAGAAATCAAGCCGGAACAGGCGCTTCCTGGCCAGGGAACTCAGGCAAAATCCTCTAAAATCCCGGCTTGGCACCATTCTAAATCACCTTCATGAAACACTGACCACCTATATCTCCGGAATCGAAAAACATCTCAGATCGGAACCACTCTATAAGTTCATTACTGATAAAACGATCCTGACAAATCGTGCCCAGTACTATTCATACATGATTGAAATTGAGCTTATTAACAGACTGAATAAAAAAAGATTCCTTGAATGCAATTATAAAATCGCCTTACTTCCATATTGCCTGAGAGAAACCCAGACCGAATGTAAATCAGTTACCGATGAAATTGATTACTATTGCAGGAAATGTTTGAAAAGTTGTTTTATCAATAAGGTTAGTACTTTGCTACAGGAAAATAATATTCACCCCTATATCTGGAGAACCATCAGATTGAAATCATTGCTCAGTCAACTGGTTCAAAAATATCATGATGTCGGTGTTATGGGCATTGCCTGTATTGTCGAGCTGACCATGGGAATGCGGTCATGCCAGAAGGCGGATTTGCCTGTTATCGGGCTTCCACTGAATGCCAACAGATGTATCCGCTGGATGGGGGATTTCTATGAAAATTCGGTTGACCTGGAAGAATTGAAGTTACTGATATCCTGAATAACTTCTTCTTTTGGCAATATAAGATAAATTGCTATTTTCAAAATTCATTCAAAACTCATAAAACATGAAAAAAATATATCCATTGCTGATCACCCTCTTCTGTCTTCCAATATCCGGATTTTCCCAATCACTCGATTTCAAAGCTACTCATGCGGAAGTGAATTTTACGAAACATCTCAGAACCTGGGATGGGTTCGGATTTAACTATGTTGAAACTGCCCAGACCATTGATTACAAAACCGACCCCCAGGATTATGGCGGATTCAGTATACTTGATGAAGAAAGTAAGAAAGAGATCATAGAGATGGTTTTTGGCAAGGATGGCTTGAAAGTCGGGCTTGTTAAAATGTTTCTTGATCCCTGGCATCAGGAAGCACCCGGTCAGCCTTTTGATCACGAAACATCCACATCCAATATGAGGGAATTTGTTCGGATGGGACTGAAAAAAACAAGGGAAAGGGGTAGTGATCTGACAATCATTACAACACTATATGGCCCTCCACCATATGCCACGCAACAAAAATTTTTGCGTGGACGTGACCTTGATCCGGAAATGAAAGTTCACCTGGCAAATTATATGATTGACTGGGTAAAATTCTTAGATGAGAAAGAAGGATTCCCGGTAAAATATATTTCATTACATAACGAGGGTGAAGACTGGCAACGATGGCCGGCTGACGGTAAAACAGGAAATATTGGACAGGGGCA
>LJUQ01000105.1 GCA_001304505.1 Bacteroides sp. SM23_62_1 | reverse complement strand
CTGATTCCCTATAAATTAGATAATGTAAGAATCAAATATCTCGGTGATAATAAAGCAAGCGGATATGCGGCAGGGATCGAATTCAAGTTACATGGGGAATTTGTACCCGGTGCTGAATCATGGGCAAGCATCTCGTTCATGAAAACGGAAGAAAATATTTTAGATGATTATGATTTCAGAACCAATAAGGAACCGGGCTATTATCCGCGTCCAATGGATCAAAGGCTGAATTTCGGCCTGTTCTTTCAGGATTACTTCCCTCATCGTCCTGATTATAAAGTGCATCTGACTATATTATATGGAACAGGTTTACCCTTCAGTCCACCGGACAATGAAAGGTATGATCTCGTTTTCAGGATGCCCTCATATAAAAGGGTGGATATCGGGTTATCCAAATCCCTTATACCTCCTGATAAGGTACTTTCAGAAAGAAATCCATTCAGGTTCTTCCATAGTATATGGCTCAATGCAGAAATATTTAACCTGCTGGGGGTAAATAACACAATTTCCTATTTATGGGTTAAAACTGTGTTCAACCAGGAAAGCCTTCCGGGCGAATTCGCTGTGCCTAATTATCTGACATCCAGGAGATTTAATGTGAGGATAACAGCCAAATTCTGAATTATATTTATAGATGGCATCTCCCATCCGCCCGGCAAATTTTTTGAGTTGCTGAATATTTACAGATATTTTTTATATCAACCTGTAATTCCATTACTCAGCTATTTTTATCCGACAACGGGTAGAGATTTATAAATTTTGTTAACCCTGAAGCAATCATGACTTTGATAAATGATTATTTTTGGGAGATTATAAAAACAGATAAACATTTTACGATGACTTCGAAAGAATACATTGACAAGGAAGACAGATTCGGTGCGCACAATTATCATCCAATACCTGTTGTTCTACATAGTGGACAGGGAGTTTATGTATGGGATGTCGAAGGGAAAAAATATTTCGATTTCCTTTCTGCTTATTCAGCTGTTAACCAGGGACATTGCCATCCGAAGATTATTCAGGCCATGATGGAACAGGTTCCAAAACTCACACTTACTTCAAGGGCATTTTATACAAGCACGCTTGGTGAATTTGAGGAATTTGTTGCCGGTTATTTCGGGTATGACAAAGTGTTGCCGATGAATACAGGTGCTGAAGGTGTGGAGACTGCGCTTAAATTATGCAGGAAATGGGCCTATCAAAAGAAAGGAATTGAAGAGAATAAAGCTAAAATTATTGTATGTGAAAATAATTTTCATGGCCGTACCATTACGATTGTATCAATGTCTACTGATCCGGATTCCTATAAAGGATATGGTCCTTTTACCCCAGGTTTTGTAAAAATTCCTTATAACGACACAGAGGCTCTTGCCAGAGAGCTTGAAGATCCCAATGTTACGGGCTTTCTTGTTGAACCTATCCAGGGGGAGGCCGGAGTATATGTGCCGGATCAGGGCTATCTGAGCAGGACATATGAACTATGTAAAAAACATAATATCCTATTTATAGCCGACGAGGTACAGACAGGTATTGGCCGCACGGGTAAACTTCTTGCATGTGATCATGAAGATGTAAGACCTGATATCCTGATCCTTGGCAAAGCATTATCGGGTGGTGTTTATCCGGTCTCTGTAGCCCTTGCCGATGATGATATTATGCTTTGCATCAAACCGGGTGAACATGGCTCAACATTTGGCGGAAACCCTGTTGCGACACAGGTTGCCATCGCCGCACTTAAAGTAATTAAAGAAGAAAACCTTGCAGAGAATGCTGCCAGGCTCGGCCCTTATTTCCGGGAAGAACTGGGCAGAATCAAATCTGATATGATCGAGATCATACGTGGCAAAGGTCTTCTGAATGCCATCGTTATTAAGCCAAAGAATGGCAAGACAGCATGGGATATTTGCCTGGCACTTGCAGGTAATGGCCTTCTTGCCAAACCCACCCACGATCACATTATTCGCTTCGCTCCTCCCCTAGTGATTACAAAAAATGAACTGGGTGAAGCAATTGATATTATAAAAAATACTTTGATGGCGTTTTAATTCCTTTTTCTTTACTGGACTAAGATCATTGACTCAGGATCCCAGCTCACGGGTTTTCCGCGATAATAGCTTTCATTGGCCAACAGGGAGGCTCCTGCAGCACGCAAACCGAATGAGGGATCTTCTATGATTTTCTTTTCACCCCGCACACCCTGGAAGAAATTATTAAAATGATCGTAATGACCGCCTTTGTAGTCTGATGGAGCCTCATAAATTGTTTCACCAACATTAAGGTCTGAGGATCGTTCATCCATATATTTTTGATCATATTTTTCACTTATCTTTTTCTGCATTTCCTCTGTATATGCAACCATTGAATAACCTCCCGGTTTCATATCCAATTTTGAACGGATCAACCTCACACTTTCTGAACCAATCTGCATTTCACCTTCAGTGCCCACCAGCCGGAAACCTCCGCCACCTCCGTTGCCGGCTATGAAATTCACCCTGAAAGCAGCATTGAATGCAGCATGTGTCTTTGCCTCGGGATAATCATATAATGTGATTGTTACATCAGGCACATCCCTCCCATCTTTCCAGTATCTCAATCCACCTGTCGACAGTGCTCTGACCGGACCATTTGAACCAATGACAAAATGCAGTGTGGAAAACGCATGTACAAACAGATCCCCGGCAACTCCCGTTCCATAATCCTTATAATTTCTCCACCTGAAAAAGCGCACCAGTTCGAAAGGAACTTTTGGTGCCTGACCCAAAAAGGTATCGAAGTCAACGGTATCCGGATTGGCATCAGGAGGAATTGGATATTGCCATGCACCTTCTGCTGAATAGCGGTCATTAAACATATCTAACATAACAATTTGCCCGATTGCACCATTCTCATATAATTGTTTAGCTTTTTCGTTACCCAGTGATGCCATTCCCTGGCTCCCTACCTGAAGCACCTTACCCGTTTCCTTCTGGACCTTGATTATTTCATGACCTTCATCAAATTTTTGAATCATAGGCTTTTCACAATACACTGATTTCCCTGATTTCAGGGCATCAATGCTGATCTTTTTGTGCCAGTGGTCCGGAGTAGCAATAATTACCGCGTCGATATCCTTACGCTCTACAATCTGCCGATAATCCCTGGTGACAAAAATGTCCTTACCCCATAATTCTTTTGCCCGGTCCAGGCGACCTGTGTACAGGTCGCAGGCAGCAACCAGTTTTACACCTGGTACCCGAAGTGCTGTATTTGTGTCATAGATACCCTGGATACCCGAACCAATCAGTGCAAGATTGATAAAATCATTAGCCGCAAACTTAGTTGATGCAAAGGATCTTGATTCCATTATCTGCCGCTGCTTATATGTCCTTGAGAATATCAACGGCGAAGAAGAAACAAGTGCTGTACCAAGAAATGTCTTTTTAATAAACGATCTTCTTGATTTTTGACTACTATTGTTTTTCATTGGACTTGATGATTAAGTTATAAATAAATGTTATTGGAGTTTGAACAAATATAGTCAATATGGGCAATTTAGTTCTGAGAGTACATCTTTTGCCCATTCGATATATTGGGATCTTTCTTCAAACTGACCGGCAGAAAATATTCTCAAGCCTGCCAGTTTGCCGGCATTTACCATTTCAACATAGTGTCCCAGGACTGATTTAAACTCCTCCTCGGTAAGCCAGCGGCCCCCACCTGAACCTGATCTCAGATATAATCCAGCAATCACGGGTTTGTCAGGATGATGCTCTAGTCCTGTAGCGAGATGCTCCTTGGCATGTGCCATGAGTTCAGGATCGTTTCCCCAGAGGTTCAGGATTACCCCGTCGATATCAAAGTCAAAAGCGTGCCGTCCCTGGTTCCGGTGAGGGTAATGGGGAACCCATAACTGTAGCTTAGGATTAATTTCCCTGGCTGCGGCAATTATTTCACGCCACTGCTCTTCCGTACGGTATCCCTCCTCAACCTCATCATAAAAATCATTCAGGTACATTCCCAGAATTCCGGGATGTTCAAGGGATAATTCTGCCACCCATCGTGCATGGTTTAAAGATTGTTCATGCGTCCAGCCCCAGGCTGCCCTTTCAATTTTTGCAAATACATATTTCACACCGGGAATCTGAAGCAGACTGTACATGTGCGTTTCCTCCCAGGCCTGCCCTGAATAGGGCTGATCATGCGACCAGATAAGGTTGAATCCAAGCTCATTAACCAGATCGGTTGGGTCGACATCCCTTCGGTGATTCCACAGGGAGATCAGGCACTCCCCTTCCTGTTTCATGATCATGTGATTATCTTCATAAATCTCATAAGAGGTACCTGCCTGAAAAACAGCAGCTGTTAACTCTTCTTCTGAAGGGATATTACAGGATGTTGAGAATTGTGATTGACTATTGATGAATGATAATACCACCATGCAAATTCCCAACGAGATAAAGGAGATGATGAGTTTTTTTCTGTGAGGTTTCATAGTCATAGTTTTTAAAATAAATTGATATTCCACAATATAAGAATGAATTTAGTAAATTCCTTTGAAAACAACAATTAGCCATATGCAGGACTAATGCCTTTTATCCAGTATTTTCACTACATCCTCCAGCCTGTATCCCCTGTCGGTAAGCAGCAGCATAAGATGAAAAAGCAAGTCGGCCGATTCATCAAGGAATCTTGTATCATCACTTTCCTTTGATTCTATGATGAGTTCTATAGCTTCTTCACCAAGCTTTTGTGCAATAGCACTGGTTCCTTTCTCAAAGAGTCCTGCTGTATACGATCCTTCAGGTTTTTCTTTTTTGCGGCTGTGCAGGATTTCTTCTAATTTATCAATAAAGGAATATCTTCCGGTGGATTCATTGCCGAAGCAGCTGATTGTACCGGTGTGACATACAGGGCCCTCCGGAACAGCCCTGATAAGAACTGTATCCTTATCGCAATCCAGACGGATATCTTTAACTTTGAGATAATTCCCGCTCTCCTCCCCTTTTGTCCAGAGCCTTTCTTTCGTCCTGGAATAAAACGTTACCTGGCCTTCTGTAACTGTTTTTTCAAAAGCTTCTTCATTCATAAAGCCAAGCATCAATACCATATCGGTTCGATCATCCTGGATCACTGCCGGGATGATGCCATTCATTTTGTCAAAATCAGGTTTCATAATAATTTGGTTCAAAGTTCAAGGCTTAAAGTGAGTGTGTGTTTGGGGTGTGGAGTTCTACCACCTCTCCTTTCCCGGCAGCTATCGGGAAGGATGAAATCAAAAGGGGGATAAGTCCGCAACACTCTGCCACCTTACAACCGCACCGGTATCTTCTCCCCTCTCAGATATTTTTTCAACTCCCCGATTCCTATTTCATTGAAATGGAATATGGACGCAGCCAGAGCTGCATCTGCTTTTCCCTGGGTAAAAACATCTCTGAAATGGACCATCTCTCCGGCCCCGCCGGATGCAATAACCGGAATACCCAGTTTTTCAGACAGCAATGCCGTAGCCTCACAGGCATAACCATTTTTGGTCCCGTCGTGGTTCATGGAGGTAAAAAGGATTTCACCTGCACCTCTTTGCTCTGCCTCCGCTGCCCATTCAAACAACTTCCTCCCGGTCTTAATCCTTCCTCCGTTCACAAAAACAAACCATTCGTTATGAATGTTCTTAGCATCAATTGCTACAACCATAAATTGGCTTCCATAGGCTTTTGCAATGGCAGTAATGAGTCCTGGCTCCCGTACCGCAGCAGAATTGATGGTTATCTTATCTGCTCCCGCATCCAGCAAAGGATCCACGTCCCTGATAGTATTGATGCCTCCACCCACAGTAAAAGGAATGTTTAAATGCGCGGCTATTTTCTGTACAAGATCAGCAAACAATTTTCTGTTCTCATGAGTAGCTGTGATATCAAGATAAACAAGTTCATCCGCTCCTTCGCGCGCATATGTTGCACCCATCTCAACAGGATCACCAACTTCCCTGATATTCAGAAAATTGATGCCTTTTACTGTCTGCCCGTCACGAATATCCAGGCACGGTATAATTCTTTTAGCCAGCATTATATAAGAAATTTTTTAAGATCATCAAACGTGATGGTCTGTTCATAAAGTGCCCTGCCAATAATTGCCCCATCCATACCAATTTTATCAAGATTTTCAATATCTGACAGTACAGCAATGCCCCCGCTGGCAATCAACCTGATATCGTTGAACCGGCTTCTCAATTGCCGGTATAAATTAATTGATGGCCCCTGCATCATACCATCACGGTTGATATCCGTACACATTACATGATGTATCCCGGCCATTTTGTACTGGTTGATAAAGTCGAATATATCATACACAGTAAGGTCTCTCCATGCATTTACGGTAATTTTACCATTTCTAACATCTGCTCCCAGAATAATTTTTTCCGGACCGTACAGTTGCAGCCACCTAACCACCCTTGCGGGATCCCTGGCAGCTACTGTACCGACAGTGATCATTGTGGCCCCTGACCGAAAAGCAATTTCAACATCACTATCCTGTTTTATCCCCCCTCCAAAATCGATGATCAGACCTGTCTTTCCAGAGATCTTTTCAAGAATGGAGTGGTTCACGATCTTTCCTTTCTTTGCACCGTCAAGATCCACCAGGTGTAACCTTTTCAGTCCATGATCATGAATGAACAGGGCCATCTCAAGAGGATCATCATAAAAAATGGTCTGCCGCCTAAAGTCACCCCTTTCCAGCCTTACACAACGGCCATCCAGGATATCTATAGAAGGAATGATTTCGATCATAATTCCATGAATCGTTTTAGAATATTTTCACCAACACTGCCACTTTTCTCGGGATGAAACTGCGTGGCAAAAAAATTATCCTTTTCGAGAACTGAACTAAATGGCCGAATATAGTCTGTCACAGCAGCTGTGAATTCACAAACGGGTGTATAATAGCTATGGACAAAATAGACATATTGACCGTCCAGATCTTTTGGAAGAAATCGCCCTTTAACCTGCCGGATCGTATTCCATCCAATATGCGGTACTTTATCCTTTGGTTCAAACTTTTTAACAGTCTCTTTAAAAATACCAATGCATCGGGTATTGCTTTCCTCCGAAAGTGAACATAGCAATTGCAATCCCAGGCAAATACCGAATACCGGCTGCTTAAGATCCCTGATAAGTATATCCAATCCATATGCCCTGAGATATTTCATCGTTGTCCCGGCTTCACCCACACCGGGAAATATGACCTTATCAGCCTGTTTAATAAATTCATGATCGCCGGTAATAACAGGATCATAACCAAGCCGTCGCAAAGCAAAGTCAACAGACCGGATATTTCCTGCATTGTATTTTATGATGGCTATCTTCATATTAAAGCTTATACCCTATTATAAACTTGATTCCATATTGATTAACTACATTCCATCAACTGAAGCTGATGGCAAGAGATAACCTGAAGCATACTGATCCCAACAACAGGTCCCTGCACTCACCTCTATACCCAATCTACTATGCTCCATGCTCCAAGGTTCATGTCCTATGCTCCACACTCCATGCTCTATACTCCATACTCCATACTCCACACCATACCATTATTTCCATTCCCCTGATTTGGCAATCTGGAGTTAACTTAACTGAATACTATTGTCTTATTCTTATACACCATGATTTTCCTGTTAAGGTGTGCATGAATTGCACGTGACAGTAATATCTTCTCCATATCCCGCCCCTTCCTGATCATATCCTGTACTGAATCACGGTGTGTAATTTTTGATACATCCTGTTCTATTATCGGCCCTGCATCCAATTCTTCTGTTACATAATGACTTGTCGCTCCAATCACCTTCACACCTCTCTCATAAGCTGAATGATATGGTTTTGCACCCGGAAAAGCAGGTAAAAAGGAATGGTGTATATTGATGATACGGTTTTCATATCTCTTTACAAATTCAGATGATAGGATCTGCATATAGCGGGCAAGAACTATAAAGTCAATGCCAGATTTTACGAGTATTCCAATTTCAGCTTTCTCCTGTAATTTCTTGTTCTCTTTGTCTTTAGGAAAGCAGTAAAAGTTAATATTGAATTTCTCGGCAGTGGATTTTAATTCGTTATGGTTACTGATAATAACCGGAATATGAACATTCCATTCACCAGAATTATACCTCGCCAGGATATCATCCAGGCAATGTGAAAGTTTTGAAACAAAAATTGCCATTTTCGGCGTTTCCCAGGAAAAAAACATCCTCCAGTTCATGTTAAAATTAAGGGCTATAACGTTAAAATGATCGGAAATCTCCTCTTCCGGAAGCCTGAATCCTTCAAGGTCCCATTCGATTCTCATAAAGAACACCTTTTCAGTATTATCTACATGTTGATCCAGATATAAAATATTTCCATCATTCTCAAATAGAAAACGTGTTACTGCTGAAACAATACCCTTCCTGTCCGGAAAATGTATCGTTAGAATAGCAGTGCGTGATGTTATATTTTCCTTATCTGCATGTTTCATTACGCTATTATTTCTCTTTTCTAAGTATTACATTTTAGCTGTTTTCATCATTCATCATCCATCATTCCTTCTTAAGTGGACAGAAATTAAATAATTCCTTTTGTTGAGGGAATATCGTCCCTTTCTCTATCATATCTGATAGCCATACCGATTGCTTTAGCCACTGCTTTAAAAACAGATTCAATCTTATGATGCTCGTTTTCTCCTCTGGCCTGAATATGGAGATTACACATTGCACCGTCTGTGAATGATTTGAAAAAGTGCTTGAACATTTCCGTTGGAAAGTCCCCGATTTTTTCACGCTTAAAAGTAACGTCCCATTCAAGCCAGTTCCTGCCACCAAAATCCAGGGCTACTGAAGCTGATGAATCGTCCATGGGTACTACGTAGCCGAAACGTTCAATACCTCTTTTGTCTCCAAGGGCTTTGCGGAATGCTTCACCCAGTGCCAGTGCGGTATCTTCAATAGTATGATGTTCATCCACCTGAAGATCTCCAGTTGCTGTGACAGTGAGATCACAACCACTATGCCTGGAGAGCTGATCCAGCATATGGTCCAGAAATGCCAGCCCTGTTGAAACCTGAGACCTGCCGGAACCATCCAGCGAAAGTGTAATACTGATATTTGTTTCCCCTGTAATTCTTTGCACTGTTGAATATCTTTCCCTTTTCAACAAAAACTCAAAAATCTCATCCCAATTCTTTGCAATAAAGGCATAATTCTTTTCAAGGCCGGCTGAACGAATTTCATTCTCACGATGGTCAGAACCGATCAGGATCCCTTCTGAACCAAGGTTCTTTCCCATCTCAATATCTGTCAGGCGATCTCCGATCACATATGAACCGGCCAGATCATACTCATCTGAGAGATAAGCATCCAGCATGGCAATTCCTGGCTTCCTTGTGGATAGATTATCTTCCGGCCATGATCGGTCGATAAATATCGCGTCAAATTCCACTCCTTCATTCTTAAATGTCTGTATGATTTTTGACTGGACACTTTCAAATGCTTTTTCAGGATAGGCATCAGTGCCTAATCCATCCTGGTTTGAAACCATAACCAGTTCATAATCAAAATGATTCCTTATCCGGTATAAATTCCTGAAAACACCGGGAAGAAATTCGAGCAATTCAAGTGTATCGACCTGGCAGGTATCGGAAGGTTCAACAACCAGGGTTCCATCCCTATCAATAAATAATACTCTCTTCATCTGACTGGTAATTAATTTGTTGTAATAAATATTTTGTGGTCACAACCCCCTTTTGATACACCCTTCCAGATAGTTGCCGGTCACGATAATTATCAGTAGAGAGAGGGGAGACAGGGGGTGAGTCAGAGCATAGAGTGTGCCTAATAATGTTCATGATATTCCTTTAACCGGTTGATCAGCATCTTATTTTCCACCTCCGTTCCAACAGTGATCCTCAGGCACCCATCACATAATGGCATTTTTGACCTGTTCCGGACTATCAATTTCTCTGATTCAAGAAAACTATAAATTGCATCCGGATTATTAACTTTTATCAGAAAGAAATTGGCATCAGACGGGTAAATTTTTTTAACAAAGCTAAACTGTCCCAGGGATTTTTGAAGCCATTCTTTCTGTGATAGAATACTCCTTATCCACATTTCTTTTTCCACCATTCTGTCAAGTAAGGCCAGGGCTTTCCTCTGGGTTAATCCGCTTATATTATAGGGATATTTTATCTTATTCAGAAGGGCGATAATTCGTTTTTCGGCAAAAGCAAAACCCAGGCGAATACCTGCCATGCCCCATGCTTTGGATAAGGTTTGCAGAATGACCATGTTGGGATAACTATGCAAATGTTTCAGAAAACCCGTATGGGGGGCAAAATCGATATAAGCTTCATCAATAACCACTAATCCCTTGAATTTTTTCACAATCAAAAGTACATCGTTTTCATTAAATGAATTTCCTGTGGGATTATTAGGGGAACAGATAAAAAGTAATTTGGTATACTGACCGGCTGACCGAAGTACATCTTCCGTATTAAGGCTGAAATCGCTTTTTAAAAGTACTTTTTGCACCATTATATCGTTGACCGAGGCACATACCTCATACATACCATAGGATGGTTCAGGAACAATGATCTGATCCTTTCCGGGAATGCAAAATGCCCTGATCAACAAATCAATTGCTTCATCACTACCATTTCCGGCAAAAATCTGATCAACACCTATACTTTTTAAAACAGATATTTTCTTCTTTAATTCTGTGTGAAGTGGATCCGGGTAACGGTTATAGGGCCTGTTAAAGGGATTTTCGTTTGCATCAAAGTATATGGCATCCTGACCTGAATATTCATTCCTTGCGGAGGAATAAGGTTTAAGTTCAGCAATGTTTGGCCTGACAATATCTTCAAGTCGAAATCTATTCATAGCAGTTTGTTCTTTCAAGTTTAGATAGTTATCTTAATTGACTGTTTACATAATAAATAAATATCCATATTTGTTTCTTGCAGATCTGCCTGAGTAGGACAAGTTTTGCAGATTTTGGCCCCTGATCAGGCAGATGAAATCATCTATAGTACGATTTATCTGCAAAAAACTGCGAGATGCCTGTTAGATGATGAACTGCCTCCAGCTGTACAAACCAGAAAAACAACAAATTCATATTTTTTAAGTTATTATCATTATTTCAATCTGACAGTAATCGCATTCCTATGAGCCAGCAAGGATTCTGCCTTGGCCAGCTGTTCAATAGCAGGGGCCAGATTAATTAATCCACTTCTGGTTATCTCCTGGAAACTAATGACTTTCTGAAAACTATCCACCCTGATTCCACTGTATGCACGTGCATATCCGTTTGTTGGAAGTGTATGGTTCGTACCCGATACATAATCACCAGCAGAAACGGGTGAATATTGTCCCAGGAAAACAGATCCTGCGTTCCTGATAAGACTGGAGTGTTCATTATATTCAGTTGTCATAATTATCACATGTTCAGGAGCATAAGCATTAATTATTTCAATTATCTCTTCAAGGTTAGGCATAAGCACAAGCTGACAGTGAGAAAGTGAGTCCTGGACAAGTGATCTCCTTGGCAATACTCTCAGTTGTCTTTCAATTTCATCCTGAACTGCCTTCAGCAATGGTTCATGGTTGGTTGCAAGCAATACCTGGCTATCGGATCCATGTTCAGCCTGGGCAAGCAAATCTGATGCGACAAACGCCGGATTAGCAGAAGAATCAGCAATAATGGCCACTTCTGAAGGACCTGCCGGAAAGTCAATACTGACACCTTCGAGGGCAACCAGCTGTTTGGCCGTTGTAACGTATTGATTTCCAGGACCAAAGATTTTATATACAGCCGGCACAGATTCAGTCCCATATGCCATCGCCCCGATAGCCTGAACACCACCTACCCTGAATATCCTGTCAATTCCCAGGATACCTGCTGTATATAAGATTGCCGGATGAACATCTCCATTCCGGTCAGGTGGTGTACATAGAATAATTTCCTGACAACCTGCCTGTCGTGCCGGTATCCCCAGCATAAGTACCGTGGAAATGAGGGGTGCTGAGCCTCCCGGAATATACAAACCGACTTTTTCGATGGGTTCAGTCCTTAGCCAGCAGGTCGTTCCTGGAGATGTAACGACCGGTTTATAAAATGTTATCTGTTTTTCATGAAACTTCCGGATATTTTTTTGAGCAATAGCGATAGCTTTTTTTAACTCATCCTCAACCAGCACACCTGCTTTAGTTATCATTGCACTCGGTATCCGAAAATCCTGAATATTTACCTTATCATATTGCCTGGTATAATGCCTCACTGCCTCATCACCTTTTTCCCTGATGTCTTTAAGAATCAATGAAACCTGCTCTCTGACCGGCATCGGGTTAAGCACCGGACGGGACATGATTACAGGCCATGTATCACGAGATGGATATTTGTATATTTTCATTTCGAAACTTTGTTATATAGTCTAATTAATTATGCTTATAGACTGGTGCAGGATGTCTGATAACCGATACATGCTGCACTGCGACCATTGGGGCCTTCTTTCTTCTTACACAATCATTTTCTCGATTGGGATCACAAGGATACCCTGTGCACCAAGCTCTTTCAGCTGGTCAATAACCTCCCAGAATTTATTTTCATTCAGGACCGAGTGTAGCGAGCTCCATCCCTCCTCAGCCAGCGGCATGACCGTTGGACTTTTCATACCGGGAATGATCTTTACGATATCAGGAATTTTTTCATTGGGTGCATTAAGCAGAATGTATTTATTATTCCTGGATTTTTGTACTGCCCTGATCCTGAAAAGAAGTTTTTCCAGGAGTTCATGTACCCCTGCTTTCATTTTTTCATTCGCAACAAGTACCGCTTCGGAATGAAGTACGGTTTCAACCTCTTTCAACTGATTACTAATCAGCGTACTGCCTGAGCTGACAATATCAAAAATGGCATCCGCAAGACCAATTCCGGGTGCAATTTCAACTGAACCGCTTATCTCATGGATTTCTGCCTTGATTCCCTTATCATCCAGGAATTTTCGAAGCACATTCGGATAAGATGTTGCGATCTTCAGGTTAGTAAAATAGTGTGGCCCCGGATAATCAACATTTCTGGGAATCGCCAGTGATAACCGGCACCTGGCAAATCCAAGCCGCTCCATTATTTTCAACCTGAATCCTTTCTCAGCAACCACATTCTCACCAACTATACCAGTATCAGCAACACCATCAGCAACATATTCCGGTATATCATCATCCCTCACAAACAGAATTTCCAGTGGAAAATCACGGGCAGCCGATAGTAACTTACCTGAACCATTGGGCAGGTTAATTCCTGAATCTTTCAGGAGTTCAAGTGATTTTTCATGTAACCTGCCTGATTTCTGAATTGCAATTTTTAATTTCTCCATATTTTACGGATAAAAAAAAGGTTTGCAGATGCTGCAAACCTTTTTGAATATAATTATGTTTTAGCTTCTCTGCATACTATTCCCTGTCACCAAAATGATGATGAGCATGATGATAATATGCAGGTGAAAACCTCATCTCTTTTAAAAATCGTTACAAGTATAGAAATATTTTAGGAATAGATCAAATAAAAGGAACAAAAACTATATATCCTTAACCAGTTTGTTAGCCGGAGATTTATCAATTGCCTTAAACAAATCTAATTGTATATCAGAGAATTGTTTCATGTATTCACTTTTTTCACCTATCGCCAGATCCTGTCCCTGCATGTCTAGTTTATCAATGATATAACTGATTGTTATCCTGTTGATATCGATAGCCGGCAGGAATGCACGTTCCCGGGGGTATTCTGTTGCAGTTTCCTCTATCAATCCGGATTCATGAAGATCAAATAAAATTTCCCTTACCAGTCTTATGGGTATTGCCAGGTTATGACTTATCTGTGTGGCAGTAAGGGGTTGTGTCCCTTCCATAAATCTACGGATGATCTGGTGAATGACAAGAAAGGTGAGCAGTCTTTTTTTATGAGAAGAAATTTTTAATGCCTCTGTTTCGAACTCATATTTTTCTATGTTCTGGCATGCAAAAGAGATCTCCGCACCTAAAAGGACGATCAGCCAGCTGAGCTGAAGCCATACAAGAAATAATGGTAAGGCAAGGAAACTTCCATAAATGGCTCCATACCTTGAGACACCTACCTGGAAATGTAAATAAATCCACTGTGTAACCTGGAATATTGTACCGGCAATGATTCCCGCATATAATCCATATTTAAAGAAAACCTTTGTATTTGGCATAATGACATATAGAAGTGTAAACAGAAGGAAGATCAGAATATATGGCAATAACTTTACCAGGAAATTCAACAGAGGTCCCACATATTGCATATATGCCGAACTGCCTTCAGCTATTTCTGATATATAGACTGTAATTGTGCTCGATAAAACAAATAG
>LJUQ01000008.1 GCA_001304505.1 Bacteroides sp. SM23_62_1 | reverse complement strand
AATCCTTTGCGCACTTGGTGGTTATAAAATCAATTAAACCACTAAAGGACTCATAGTACACCACAAAGGAACACAAAGGTTTGCTGGTATGATAAATTATTAATCAGGTTATAAAATCCTGAGGTACATTCCTGAGCCGGGTTATTTTTGAAATCCTTTCTACTACCGGGAAGTTTTTTGAACATTGTACAGTGCAGGCAGTACAATCCGCGCATGGATTCACCGGAACATCGTATTCTGTGAGCGTACTATATGCCTTCTCCATATGGCCGTACCCATATGCATACATGTAGGCTCTCATAATATCAGGAACCGGTAGAGATTTCTTGCATGCCGGAAGGCATTTTTTGCAGCCCTGGCAATACAGTCCAATCTCACTTGATGCAAGTTCAAGGGAATTTATCTCTTCACCAGTCAGGGTTATATCGGTAAGCATTTCAAGGTCTTTCTCAAGTTCATCAAAAGCAGTAAAACCTGGTATACATGTAGTGATATTCGGATCCTGCAAAACCCATTTGATAGCCGCTTTGGCATTTACCGGTTTCTGCTTTTCTTCATCAAGGAAACCTCCGGCAAGATTTTTCATTCCAATAAACCCGATACCCTTCTCAGCCCCTTCTGCAATAGCAGCTTTAAGTTCAGGGTAATGATCCTGCTTAAAATTGATTGCCGTGACAACAACATCTATAATACCTGTTTCTATAGCAGCCCGGATCACCTCAGGTTCACTCCGGTGCGTTGAAAGTCCTATAAATTTTGTTCTGCCATCTTTTTTTGCAGCCTTCATTGCTTCCAGGCAGGCCTCATTAAACATCTCTTCACGGCTTGTTACACCATGCAGATAAAGTATGTCAACATGATCCATCTGTAATCTTGTGAGGCTGATATCAAGTTTTTCCAGAAATTGTTCTTTTGTGTAATTTCCCGCTCCTCTTTCCCCTGCCGGTATTTTTGTTGAAATAATAAATGAATCTCTCGGTACATCCTTAAAAACATTCCCGAGCATTTCTTCGTTATTACCCCTCATATATCCATGCGCTGTGTCAAAATGTTTGATGCCACCTTTTAATGCCGCCTTAACCAGGTTAGGATTATCAGAACGCATTACACCCATACTGATCACCGGTAGCTCAATACCTGTCTTTCCCAGTGTCCGGGTTATAACCTTTTTTTCAATGTCCATGCTCTGCCCCGCAGAAAAAATATGCTTGCTTAAAAGGGCACCTGAAGCACCCAGCAAAGATGATTTTAGAAAAAATCTCCTGTTATGTTTTTCATTTATTGCCATAACGTAATGATATTATTTGGTTTCAACACGAAGAAAAGCAAAAATACAAATGCAATATGGGTTCCCTTTTAATTTTCAGACGATATATTAAAAATTATCAACAATTTTAATCTGATCTAAATAAGCAGGGTGCAGGGTGTCAATTGTATCGTCCAAATGTTTTTATAAAATTTGTGTATTGTTTAATTAATGGTTGTGAGCTTTTTATGTGAACTTCTTTTGAGTGGGTTCGGTCTCCAACCGGACCTAATTAGCGTTGATGACTACAGTTAAGTTTGCCAATTGGACCTGAGAGGAAAGGGGGCAACCGTATCAAGATTGCATCGTTGAATAAAACCGGATCCACTTGCCTGGCCAATAAGTAGAAAATAGTTATCAGCCAGAAACAATTTAACCATTAAACAATTTATTTTTGCTGCAATTTATTAATCCTCCTTATCATCTCAAAACACATTCTCCCGTTATGATAAGGGCCTTTCCAGGGGCCGGCAAATTCCTCTTCATGATATGGCTGGTATTTATTATTAATCCTGAAATACCATTCCCCATATTCCGGGTGAATGATATACTGTTTTATGAATTCCCACACTTGTAGTATTGCATTAATATATTTTTCATCACCCGTATGCTGGTAAGCATTCATAAATCCTACCATTGCTTCAGCCTGGGGCCACCAGTGCCTGTCATCATCAAGTCTTTCTTCTTCTGTCACTTCATAATAGAGCGATCCATCATCTGCCACAGCATTATTTAAAACGGTTTCTGCAATATCACAGCTTATTTTGCTGCATTTCTCGATCAATATCTTGCTGCCGGTAACTTCAGCCGCTTCCATTAATAGCCAGCTTGCTTCTATATCATGACCGTAGGAGATAAGTTTGGATCTTAAATTCCAGTTATCATCGAAAAACATATTTAAATGATGCCGCCGGTAATTAATCATTCGTTCAATGAACAGATTGATAAGATTAACAAGTTTTTCATTCATAAAACTGTTGTCATGTATCGATGACAATCTCGTGTAAGCTTCTAAAAGATGGAGATGGGTATTTAAAGTTTTTGTTTCGTTGACATCTTTATCGCTCAGTCTCAAGTCTTCGAGCAATTTCCAGTGCCGGCTGAAGGCTTCGAAATACCCATTTTGTTTTGGATCAAAACTATAATGTTCAACTTTATTAAATAAATCAAGGGCCAGTTCGAGAGCACATGGATTGCCTGTTGCGTTATAATATTCTGAAGCTGCGTAAATGGCAAATGCCAGAGCATAAATCTGCTTTTTAGCCTGAATCGGCTTACCCTTATAGTTAAGCATCCAGTAAATGCCGCCATATTTCTTATCAGCAAAAAAATTTTCCAGGTATTCCCATGACCGTTCTGCCATCTCAAGATAAAGGTCATCCCCTAAGAACCTGTAGGCTGCTGAAAATGTCCACAAAATTCTTGTATTCAATACGGCACCTTTGTTTGCATCATGTATTATTTTCCCATCATTTGTTGCCCATCCGTAGAATCCTCCATTTTTATGATCCACCATCCTGGTCATCCAGAAAGGAAGTATCTTTTCTTTTACATGTGCTTCCAGTTCTTCTTTCAGAGTGTTGAGCTTGATGTTCATCGTAGAATGATATTTCTTTTGTAACCATATATTCTAAAAGAACCTGAAGGTCCGGTTGGAATCCGGATTTCACAGTTTCATCCATTGCTGATAAAGCTGCCGGTTAAAAACCGGCAGCAACTTTTTCGCATTCTCTAAATTTTATTTTACACCCACACAATTATTATACTTTCTAAATCAAATCCAATATCCAGAACAACCTGAAACCATACTCACCACTTACACCTCATACTTGCGACAATTGCGACCCTGTGACCCTTTCCTAACCTGATCATATTTTCTATATCAGTGGTACAAGTCAGGTAAATCATTTTCAAACATGATGCACGGATCCTCCCGGAACCTTGTAAAATCAGCAGCAGACGGGTGGCCTTCGAAGGGAGCGTAATGGTGGTCCGTCCGTGCATTCCTCCAGACCAATACCCATGCTATCTGGCAGGTGATAGTATCAGCCTTTATCCTGCTAAGCAATGACCCTGTCCACCATTCGGGATCAGGAATGGATTCCAGCCCGGTTTCTGTCCATGCAGGGATCTTATTAAATCTTTTTGCAATGTCAACAACTGTATGTATTTCCTTTATTGTCTGATCGGCCGACTTATGGTTTCTCACCGTACGGTAATCATCAAAACCCAGGATATCTATGTATTCATTCCCCGGATATCGTTCAAGATATTCTTTTTCTGTACCAATAAAATCTGTTGAATAGGCATATAGCAGGTTATGTACATTTTTTTCATCCCTTAGATAATGTACTGTAAATTGCCAGAGCTGTTTATATTCATCGGGTGTGCATGATCCTGCCCCCCACCAGAACCAGGAACCCGTATGCTCATGATATGGCCTGAAGACAACAGGTATTGGCTCGCCGTCCGGACCTTTCAAATCCAGCATAAATTCTGCTACCATATCCAGATTCTGTTTCCAGAATTCATGTTTACTACCACCGGGAAGTATTCTGGATGGTGCCCTCCCGCTTGTATCCCATGTTGTTCCACCAGTCGCCGGATTATGTTCATGCCAGCTGATCGTGATTATACCTCCCCTCTCATAACCCTCCCTTATCCATATTTTCATCTTGTCAAAAGATACACTGTCTAAATTTCTTTCTCCAGCAATATTTCCTATTTCCCAGCCATAGACAGCAGGATATGAACCGGATGATTCCTTTACATCTGATCTCCCTGGTTCTTCCCACCAGTATACGCCATACGCCAGGTCATCCTGATGGCCGAATAATACTTTAGTCTTTGCCAGTTCCTTCAGATTTTTATATAATGATTTTGTCTCCGCTGTGGCAAGCGTATCGCAGGGACCTGTTAAGGTATCACCAGTCGTCAGATATTTAGCCTTCTTTTCCCTGGCACATCCACAAATGAGAATAGTAAAAATGAGTGCAAATGATTTAATGGTTTGTGTTTTCATCGTAATTATTTATTTATGATAAAATCTATAATTCTATTATTAGTCTCATTACCAGCTCGTCGTATAATACAGGTCATTCCGAAGTAACGAAGCGACCAAGGGATGACATTACACTTATTTTGACTGGTAAATAATGACTCAGCCTGTAAACCGGCACAACTTTTTCCCGCAACCCAGGACTCACACTACGTCAGCTGAAGTTGACGGCAATTGATATTTTTGTTATCTAATCTTACTCCTTACTCCCTGCTCCATGCTAAAGCAACACCTCGAAAACACTCCCTTTACCCTCGGCAGAAGCAACTTCAATACTCCCTTTATGCATCATGATAATCTGCCGTGACAAACTGAGTCCTATACCTGTACCGCTAGACTTGGTTGAAAAAAAAGGTACAAATATCTTATCGAGTGTTCCGGTATCCATTCCTGCTCCATTATCTTCTACCAGAATCCTTATCTGGTAGCCTGGTTTTTCTTCCACAACCAGGTTGATCCTGGGATCAGGCCTGCCTTCAACGGCATCAGCCGCATTTCTGATCAGGTTGATTATAACCTGTTCAAGCAGATCAGGGTCACCCTTAAATTGCTCTGGTTTTCCTGCATACTTTACTGAGAAACTAATTTTTTTACCCTCTATTTCAGCCTGGTACAGGGTGCTTATCTTAGTCAGGAAGTCACTGGAATGTATATCCTGAATTTTTGGAACAGGGATCCGCGTCAGATTCTGGTATGCAGATGTAAACTTCATTAAACCGGAACTCCTGTCAATAATCGCATGTAAACCATCTGAAAGGCGATTTTTTAATTTGTCATCAGAAATCATTTTGTCATTTTTATTCAGAAGGTCATGAAGGGAGTTACTAAGTGAAACAACCGGCGTGACAGAGTTCATAATCTCATGGGTTAATACCCTGATCAGTTTTTGCCATGCTTCCAGTTCCTTTTCATCAAGCTCTGCCCTGATATCATGGACTGAAACAAGAATGAAGGTTTGATCTTCGATCTTAAAGCGTGAAACCTGAAAAGAGAATGGTTTTTCTGTGTTATCAACAATCCACCTTATCAATTGATGTTCACCCGGACGGATATCATGTATAATATTCAAAAATTCCTTTGACAGATCGCCCAGATTTAATCCTGTAGTGGCTCTTTGCATTCCAAGCAGATCCCTGAAAGCCTTATTGACCAGGTGAATTTTTCCCCGCATGTCTATAGAAAGAATACCAACACCAGATTGTTCAATCAGGCTCCCAAGATACTGACTCCGGGTTTCTCTTTCCTTACTGAGAAACTTCATTTTTTGATTGATCGCATTAAGAATTTCATAAAGTCTCTTAAATGAGCGACCTTTCCTGAAATCACTCAGATGAACAGAATAATCATCAGCCAGTATCGAAGAAAAAAAATTAGCCAGATTCCTGTTTAATCTGTCGATGTAAATAAATAGTTCTACCAGCAGGAGAATAATTAATATACCGGCATAGGCTGTCCTGAGGTAGTGACCACCTGTTATCCAATATGCAGTGATTGCCAGAATAATAAAAATCAGGAGAATCCTGATAACAATATTTAATCTGAAATTATTGTAAACCATATTTCTGCATACGACGGTACAATGAACCGCGGGTTAAACCTAATTCAATTGCAGCTTTGGATACATTACCCCCATATTTTTTCAAACAGCTGTCAATGGCCCATTTTTCTAAATTATCCAGGTCATAATCGTCATTTACAAATTCCTGAGATCCTTCACTGACTAAAAACTGAAAATCTGCTTGCCTTAGGGCATGACCATCACTCATAATAATCGCCCGCTCAATAGCATGCCGTAGTTCCCTGATATTACCGGGCCATTCGTAACGCTGTAACCTCATAATGACTTCATTGGGAAGCTTCAATTTATCTTTTCTGTATTTCCTTTTAAAAATTGACAGGTAATAGTTTGCCAGCATAGGGATATCTTCCTGCCTTTTTCGCAATGGAGGTATTTCAATTTCCACGGTATTAATTCTGTACAACAAATCCTGCCTGAAGGCACCCTGTGAAACCATTTGTTTGAGAGATCGGTTTGTCGCACATATCAACCTGATATCCACTTCAATGGACCTGTTACTGCCAACACGAAATATTTTCCTGTTCTGAAGTGCAGATAATAACTTTGATTGTAGCTGCAATGTCAGGTTGCCAATCTCATCTAGAAAAAGTGTCCCACCGGATGCAGCTTCAAACCTCCCTACCCTGTCTTCGGTAGCATCAGTATATGCCCCCTTCTGATGACCAAATAGTTCACTTTCAAATAGTGATTCAGAAAGTGAACCCAGATCAACATTAACAAACACTTCTTCCTTCCTCTCTGATTTACGATGTATTTCTCTGGCTACCAGCTCCTTACCGGTACCATTCTCCCCGAGAATCAATACATTGACATCCGTTCCTGCCACCTTTTCAATATCCTTTATTACCTGTTTTATGGCCGGAGAATTACCAATAATATCCGAATACTGAAAATCTATTGTGGAGCTTAAAATTGATTTCTGTAACTGCAGTTGATGAACTTTCTTCTTTGACTGGCTTAATTTAAATGCTGCAGAGACGGTGCTGACCAATTTTTCATTTTGCCAGGGTTTAACAATAAAATCAATAGCACCCAATTTCATTGCCCGGACAGCAACATCGACATCCCCATAGGCAGTGATGACAATGATATTTAATGAAGGAGCATCTGTCAGCATTTTTTCCAGCCATTGTAAACCTTCTTCTCCTGAAGTATCACCCGGCTTAAAATTCATGTCAAGCAAAATCACATCCCACGCTGTTTCACTGAGTTCAGAAGGAATCAGTGCAGGATCCTTTAAGGAACGTACAGTACTGTAATACTGTTCCAGCAGTGTAGTCACTGAAAGAAGTATATAGGGATCATCATCAATAATCAGGATATTACCCTTATTCATTGCGAGAATAGTATTCGGTTTTCAGTCCCGAAATGGTCGGTATCTTTGATTCCGTCAACATTTCGAGGATCCTCGAATTTCTAAGCATCAGCCTCAGGCTGATTACAGAAAATCGGGATTTTCAGTTTTCGATTACCTGTTTTTTCAGTGACACTTAAGTTATGCAAATTTTCTATCACTATTATTAGCTTCCATAGAGCAATAATTACAACCCGTTCGCGAATGTTTGCTGCGTAAACATTTCACGACTCACAACTCACGATTCACGAAAATACAAAATTGTCCAAAAATGGACAATTATTTGTCCATGTTTGAACATAAACATTTTGACTATTCTATGTATATCATTGATTTAGTTTATCTTAAGATGAGTGGTATAAAGTTTGAGCTATCAGGATTAACATATTTTGTAATTGATCAAACAGGGTATTCATAAAAATGTATTTGCGAGATATGCCCTGATGGAACTTACAAATTCTTAATTAAAAACATCCTCATCATAATCGGATTATAGTCACATACTAAATTTTGAATAATGTTTAAAAATATACTCAAAACGACACTCAGGATCCTTATCAGAAACAAAATATATTCTGTCATTAATCTTCTTGGTCTATCGATTGGTGTAACCTGTTCATTGCTTATTTTAATCTGGGTATGGAAAGAAGTCACCTATGACAGGTTCCATGAAAACATTAAAAATATATTTCTTGTTCAGCAAACCATGGACCTGGGCACCGGTGAATATACTACTGACAGAAGCGGTGGTGCTTTTGCCGGGGCTCTGAAAGAAGGTTTTCCGGAAGTTAAAGAAGCTGTGAGAGTTACTGCGGTTGGAGAACTGTTATTATCATATTATCCACCAATTAATGACAGCAGTGATAATCAGACCTCCCTGGAGGAAATGAAATTTATTGAGAATGGGGTGGATGCAGCTGATTCAACGATTTTTAATGTATTCAGTTTCCCACTATTAAAAGGAGATCCGCAATCCGCGCTGAAAGAACCTTACTCGATTGTCCTGACAAAAGAAATGGCCGAAAAATATTTTGGAGAAGAAGATCCAATGGATCAGATCATCCGGATAAACCAAAAATATGAATTTAAGGTAACTGGAATTGTTGATGAATATCCTGAAAATTCAACCATTTTATTCGACTTCCTGGTACCATTTTCATTTCTGGCAGAGCTGGGCAGGGATATTAATAGATATGAAGGAAATCCGTATTTCACTTTTCTTTTGCTGAATAACCCTGAGGAATATAAAAAATTAAGTGATCAATTACCGGATTTTTTTTCAGCGCGTTTTGACTCAGATATTTTCGTGGTGCAGAAACTTTTACCATTTGCCAGAATGCGCTTTTTTGGGGAAGGACGTGGTTTCTATGTTGTGCTTATCTTTTCAATCCTGGCCCTCCTGATCCTGATTATAGCCTGCATCAACTTCATGAACCTTTCGACGGCCCGGTTTTTAACTCGAACAAAAGAGGTAGGTATCAGAAAAGTTGTGGGTGCTTCCCGCCGCCAGCTGATCAGGCAGTTTATCGGCGAAACCATGTTCATGGCATTTCTTTCAATCAATATTGCAATCCTGGCTGTTGATATCATATTACCTTCATTTAATAAGCTACTGGGAACAGAATTAACATTAAATCTTTCAAATCCCTACTTTCTTATTCTCCTGATTTTACTTATGCTTCTGACAGGATTGATTGCGGGGAGTTATCCTGCATTTTTCCTCTCCTCTTTTAAATCCGTAGACGTTTTAAAAAAAACAATGGTAACAGGTTCGAGAGGTGGCCGGTTGAGAAAAGTGCTCGTTGTTGTCCAGTTCACCTTTACAATCGGTTTTATCGTTGCAACAATTGTAACTTTTCTCCAATTTAAATATTTGCAGACCTCAAATATCGGAGTAAACCGTGAGAATATCATTTATCTGCCCGTGAGTAACGAACTGGGAAAAAATTATTTCTATCTCAAACAGGAACTACTTGCAAATCCTGATATAATTTCAGTTACCTCGGGATCACATATTCCTGTATATGTTGACTTAGGAGAGGTAACCTGGGGATTAAAATCAGAAGATATTAATGATCTGGCAAGAATAATCCTGGTCAGTTATGACTTTCTGAACACATTCGATATCAAACTTACAGAAGGAAGATTCTATTCACCAGAATATCCCACCGACACTGTTAATAAAATTATTGTAAATGAAGCTGTGACAAGCAAACTGGAACTGGATGATCCTGTCGGAAAAATTTTTTATCTAGCTGAAGAGTCCTATACTATTATTGGAGTTGTTGAAAATTTTATGTCATTTCCTGTGAAACTGGGTGGAGAAAATTTAATCCTGCCTTTTGAAAAGGTTGGAAACTATATTTTCATAAAAATGAAAGATTCAAATAAGTCTGTTACACTTAATTATATTGAAGCATCACACGAAAAATTTAATCCTTATTATCCTTTCATTTATTTTCACATGGAGGATTATCTTGATCCTATTTCAGATGCTATGGATACTGCAGGCAGACTTATCTTTTACTTTACAATTTTTGGCATTTTTATTTCCTGTCTGGGCCTATTTGGACTTTCCACTTTTATGACCGAGCAAAAAACAAAAGAAATAGGTATCAGGAAAGCGATGGGTGCTAGCATCAGACGCATATTATTAATTATTAATGCTGAATTCCTGAAATTAGTTATCATAGCTTTTATTATTTCTACACCACTATCTATATTACTAATAAAAGTGATGTTAAAAGGTTTTTCATCCAGGATTGAAGTCGGGCCAAAACTTTATATCCTAACAGGATTGTTTGTATTTGTACTATCCTTCATAACCATTCTTTACCAGACACTCTATGCCGCAACACGTAATCCGGCCGAGAGTCTGAGATATGAGTGAGGAAGAAGGCTAAGGCTAAGGCTAAGGCTGAGGCTGAGGCTGAGGCTGAGGCTAAAAAGGAAGCAATGAGGGATGATTACATAAAAGCCGGCGAGTTCCCTCGATCGCCTGCCTGCCGGCAGGCAGGCTTTGCGACCTTGGAATGATTTGGTTCCATAGACATATGCAAATAATCTAGTAACAACTGAAGCACTAAATAAACGGATCAGTGGTTAAAAGGCTAAATTGTTAATGACATATGACTTCTTGAAATAACAAATTAATAATAGATTCGGAAACACTATTGAACTAACAACTGAACACCAATGCTAAAAAACTACATCATAACAGCAATAAGAAATCTCTGGAGATACAAGTTGTACAGCATTTTAAATTTTCTTGGATTATCTCTGGGGCTTGCTGTAAGTATTCTGATTTATCTCTATGTCGAAAAAGAACTCAGTTATGATAAACATTTCAGTAAAGCAGACCGCACATACCGGGTCATTCAGATGTTAAACAATGAGGCAGGCCCAAGGAATTGGGCCAACGGTCCGCCATTAATGGCCGAAGAGATAATGGGTCATATACCTGAGATAGAATCTGTTTTAAGAATGCGTCCGTTACAGGTGGTTTTTGAGTACCAGCCTGATAGTCTGACACTGATCACGCATGAAGAAATCGGGGGATTTTTCGTGGATTCCAATTTTGTTGATTTTTTCAATTGGGAAATTATTTCTGGAGATCATGATAATCCCATGGCTGATCCCTTATCAATCGTCCTCTCCGAAAGTCTGGCAATAAAATATTTTGGAAAGGACAACGCGGTAGGAAAACAACTACGGATACAGGGTACACTATTTACAGTAACAGCTATTATGAAAGATTTCCCCGAAACAACTCATTTCAAACCCAGGTATTTATTATCATGGCCAATATTCAAAGCTATGCTTCGGGCTGTAAATCTTTCTGAACTATACAACAACCGGAACTGGGCAGGAGTCTATACGTATGTTAAACTTGATGAAAGAATTAATGTTCGTGACCTGGAAGAAAAGTTACAGGAATTCAGGATTCAATTCTACAGTGAATTTGAAAGCCGCGAAGAAACACTTGAAAATGGTCGTTTCGTATTTCAGCCAATCACCGATATTCATCTGAGATCTCACCTGGAACAGGAGATTGAACCCAACGGGAACATCATCTATACAATGGTCTTCGGCCTGGCTGCCCTTTTTATCCTGCTTATTGCAGGGGTTAATTATGTGAATATAGCCACTACCAATGCATTAAACAGAACTAATGAAATGGCTATCAGGAAAGTAAATGGCGCATTACGGACTCAATTGATATTCCAGTTTATCGGTGAAGCAGTTCTTACTGCAGCGATATCCGCAGTTCTATCTATACTGATAGTAGACCTCTTTATTCCTTTTTATAATGAGATAACTGAAAATAATCTTACCTCAATGGAGATCTTCTCCCTCAGAAATATTTCCATAATTGTTCTAATAGCTTTTCTTTTCGGGTTTTTATCAGGTGTTTACCCGGCATATTTTGTTACAAAATTCAGTTCGGCCCAGGCACTAGGTGAACTCAGAAGCCCCGTCTCAACAACCAGCAAACTCAGAACAGCACTGGTCATCCTTCAGTTCAGCGTATCTGTCTTCATGATTTTCTCAACAGTAATTATTTACCGGCAGATGCAATTTTTCTTAAAGAAGGATCTGGGGATTGACCTGGAAAATGTAATCATCCTGGATCTTAACAACCAGGCCATGGAGATGATTATCAACAATCCGGAATCCTTAAAAAACGAACTGGAGCAATTATCATTTGTTACAGGAACATCTGTTGTCAGTCATTTGCCCGGTAACAGATTCAGTGTGGAAGGTTTACGGCCGGATAACATGCTTGAGGATGCGGATATTCCATCCATGAGATTCCTGCGTGTGGATGATGATTTCATTCCACTGATGAAAATTAAGTTGGTTGAAGGACGAAATGTTAAAATACCATCCGAAGAACAAAGTGAATTCATTTTGAATAAAACCTGCGTGATGGCGTTGAACCTGGAAAATCCGGTTGGAATAAAAGCAACTTCCTTTTTTGAACAGCGTGGAGAAATCGTTGGAGTATGTGACGATTTCAATTATGCATCCCTTCATTATATCATTGAACCACTTGTGCTTGAAATAAATAATGATCCTGAATTCCGCGCACTCTGGTGTAATTATCTACTTATTAAAGTATTTCTAGGCGATATGGGTAATATTATTAAAATGCTTGAAGATAAAATTGATGAAGTTGCACCCGGTACTGTTTTTAATTATCGCTTTCTGGATGAAAATTTTAACCGTAATTATAAGTCAGAACAAAAGCTAAAATCACTGCTGAGGGTTTTTGCCATTTTTGCCATATTCATTTCATGTCTGGGATTATTCGGTCTTTCTGCATATTCAGCAGAATTAAGAACAAAAGAAATAGGCATAAGAAAAAGTCATGGTGCTCATACTCTTAGCATTTCCATGTTACTCTCAAGACAATTTATAGTATATGTATTGATTGCACTGGTAATTGCGCTTCCGGCAGGATATTATTATTCAAATAACTGGCTGCAGAATTTTGCTTACCGTATTCAAGTCAAGCTCTGGGAATTCTTGCTCACCGGACTGATTGCCATACTGATAGCGATCTTTTCGGTTAGTTACCAGGCTATCCGGGCAGGGTTGCGTAATCCGGCCAGATCACTGCGGTATGAATAGGAAGAAGGCTAAGGCTGAAGCTGAGGTTTAGGTTGAGGCTGAGGAAATGTGGGTGCAGGGCACAGTTAGAGGAATACAAGGTTCAAGATACCAGGTACCAAGGGCTGGGCACAAAAACACCAGACAGATTAGAAGTTATCTTAAAAACAATACCCGGGATTATAGCATCGTCATCCTGAACTTGATTCAGGATCTTCTTAGGTGCCACATACTTATCGTCTTCGAAGATCCTGAATCAAGTTCAGGATAACGTTACACTCTTCGATGCTAATATCTGTTTCTGTTATAATTTTGATTACTTTTATTCTTGGCTTCAAAATTACACCATGAAACAAAGATTCTATCGACAGTTATTATTTTTACCGATTATAATTTTAACAACCTGCCACCGTGATATCCCCGACCTTGACTTTAAACAGGAAATGCGTGATTTTGTGCAAGCAATCAGCGCATACGCCAAATCAATAAGTCCTGATTTCATTATTATCCCCCAGAATGGCCAGGAACTGATTACCCTGAACGGCGATAATAAAGGCAGTGCCGATTTAACATACCTGTCAGCTATTCAAGGGCAGGGACGCGAAGATTTGTTTTACGGGTATGATGATGATAATAAAGCAACCCCTGCTGTTGAAACAGACTATATGGCCGATTTCCTCGATATAGCAAGTGAATTTGATGTGATTATTCTTGTAACTGATTATTGCAGTACTCCTTCAAAAATGGACGACTCATACTCAAAGAATAACCTGAAAGGTTATATCTCCTTTGCTGCTGATCACCGTGAACTGGATAATATACCCTCCTATCCGGCCATACCGTATGGTGAAAATGATTCTGTGATTATCTCGCTCAGTGAAATTAAAAATTTCCTCTATCTTATTAATCCAGATCAGTTTGCCAACAGGCAGGATTTTATCAATGCCATCACAGCTACCAATTATGATCTCCTGATTATGGATCTGTTTTTCGATGAGGAACCTTTCACCGGTTCCGATATTGAAGCCCTGCGAAATAAAGCAAATGGAGGTAAAAGACTCGTTGTCAGCTATATGAGTATTGGTGAGGCGGAGGATTACAGGTACTACTGGAAAAGTAACTGGAAAAAAGGTAATCCTGAATTTCTGTATAAGGAAAATCCCTACTGGGAAGGGAATTATAAGGTAAAATACTGGATGGATGAATGGAAACAGATTATTTTCGGTGATGAAAATGCCTATCTCGACAGGATACTCGATGCAGGATTTGATGGGGTATACCTCGACATTATCGATGCGTTTGAGTATTTTGAGGAGCTATAAGAAAGGAGGCTAAGGCTAAGGAAAAGGAAGAGTTATGAGTGCAGGGTGCATAGTTGGAGGGGGAGTCGCAATGGTTACAGTGTCGCAATAGAGACCCCGGAAGGGGACGAACTTAGAATAACCTGATACGAAGTGCCGGATTAAGATGCCAGAAAAAATTACAATCCTGATAAGGGTTGAATAAGTTCTGCCGGTTGCCAACCGGCAGAAAGTTAGGAATGGTGATAATTGTCAAACCTGTTTGCCAGCTAGAACTCAAGTGAAGGCTGGATTGTTAATCGGGGATTGTTACTACCGGTTTCCAACCGGTAGTTGTATAACTAATGTGCAAAGTAGTTAAGGGGCTGTGTCACAACTAATTTTTCACGCAAAAAGTGCAAAGAAAATATGAAGTTCGCAAAGACCACATATCTGTTATTCAGTACTTTGCGGTCTTTGCCTAAACTTTGCGTGCTTTGCGAGAAGCCTTTTAATGAAGTTGTGACACACCCCTCAGAACAGCGCTTGTGAATCATTCAAGTCCACCTGCCTGGCAGGACCGGGAGGATTTTCAACCGGATACTTCTAAAAGCTCTGGTTTTAAAGGATAATCTTAATTAAGAAACATTGGTAAATCTTCCATATAACCGTTCCAGACTCCCTTTAGGCAGGATCATTTTATATATCCTCCTGCTTATCACTGTTTTGATCGTCATAGTGAAATGGGATACCATCCTTAATTTCATTACTGCCATCTTTTATAAATAAATAAAAGGAGTAATCTTAAGATATTCATTATCAATTTCTTTTGGCTACTGGTTTTCCCTTTTATGCACCCAATGCCATTTTTTTTTAACTTAGCCTGTAATCTTTTGTAAATTAACAATTAAAGGCTTCTTGCAGATTGATGAAGCTAATAGCCCTGTTATTCGCAGATTTCCTATCTGAAAATCTTCTCTGCAAAAATCAGCATCAAAATCTGCAAGAAGGTGTGATAAATATATTCATCAAAATAGTTCTTTATAAAATATTAAATGTTATGAAAAATACATTATTTCTGCTCCTCGCAACATTTTGTATTATTCATACAATGAATGCACAGGTTAATTACAGGGGTGCCAGGGTGGTCACATCAGAGAACCAGCCTGTAATTATCGACCGTGCATTGATCGTGGGTATTTCCAGGTACCTGAATATTGATGATTTACAGTATGCACATTCAGATGCCCTTTCATTTTATAATTATTTGCTATCCCCGGCCGGAGGTAATCTTGACAGCTCCAATATCATGCTGTTGCTTAATGAAGATGCTACATCGGCGAACTTTTTTGCCGGTCTCGACTGGTTACTAACTGAAACACAAGAAGAGGAGACCGTAGCAATTTACTTTTCAGGGCATGGAGACCTGGAAACCAAAACCATCCGCCAGAATGGTTTCCTACTTGGATACGATTCCCCCAGAGCCTGTTATATGGCAGGTGCCATAGGTGTGGGATATGTCCAGGACTACCTTGCAACAATTGTTTCATCAAACAAAGCAAAAGTCCTGATGATCTCCGATGCATGCCGTTCGGGAAAACTGGCAGGAGGGGCTGAAGGATTGAAAAATACAACAGCAGCTCTTGCAGAACAATGGGAGAATATCTCGAAAATCCTTTCTTCCCAGGTGGGTGAACTGTCGATGGAAAGTACAAAATGGGGCAACGGGGCCGGTGTCTTCACCTATTACCTGATCCGTGGGTTGTCCGGGCTGGCAGATCGCAACCGTGATAAAAATGTGACACTGTTCGAACTCAATATTTACCTTTATGATAATATATCCAGGGAGACGAATGGAAGCCAGACTCCCCTGATTGACGGTAACCAGGCTACTATCATTGCCTATGTCGATAGTCTTACCCTGCTTGCACTGCAACAACAATCTGAAACCGGATCGGGTCAGTATCTTGCCATGGGAACCAAAGGATTCCTGGAAGATCTGAAGGCGGAGCTTGATCCCGAATCATATGAGCTCTATATCAAATTCCAGGATTGTATCGACCAGGGATCACTTGTGAATGACTTCTTTAATAATATAGATACCTTAAATGCATATTATTACTATGAAAAGCTGATTTCAAACCAGGGTGCTGAAAAGATACATAACAGGATCAGGAGAACATTCATGGCAGCTTTACAGAATAAAACCCAGATATACCTGAATAATTATGTGCGCGGGAAAGATGTAACGGATTCCATCAATCTTTACCAGGCTTATCTCGAACAGAAAAAAGCCTTTGAAATGGTTGATTCATCTTTTATACTCTATGATAACATTAAGGCCAGGTATCTCTTCATGGAATCTATCTACTCATATGATTCCGAAGCACAACTAAAAATGCTTGAAGAATGTGTACAGGCCGAACCGGATGCAGCCTATGCTTATAATGAACTTGGAACGATTTATGATAATATGGAAAAGTATGACAAAGCCATGGATGCCTATGAGAAAGCTATCAGTCTTGCACCAAACTGGAGCTATCCTTATAATAACATGGCCATCGTATATTATGACATGAAAGAATATGAAAAAAGTAAGGAATACTATTACCTCGCCATGGATAAAGATTCCCTGCTTGTGAATCCATATTATAATATAGGTATCTTATATTATCATCTTGGCGATACATCAACAGCCATTGATTATTACCTGGAAGCTTTGTCAATCGACTCTTCCTATAAAAATGCTTATATAAATCTTGGTATCGTCTATGCGGAGAATGAGATGTATTCTGAAGCTGAATCTCTTTATAAACAGTGTATTGAATATGCTGATGAAGCAACCGGTTATAACGGATTGGGGTATTTATATCATAAACGGGGTGATTATAATGAGGCTGAAAAGTATTTTCTTCAAGCATATGATTACAATGACTATGATGAAAAGATCCTTGATAATCTCGGAGAACTATATGACGATATGGAAAAGTATGATCTCTCCATCGAATATTACATGAAGGCACTCGATGTCAAACCGGGTTACAGCAGTGCATTACAGGGACTGGGCAACACCTATTTCAGCATGGAGGATTACAGGACAGCTCTTGATTACTATTTCCAGGCAAACAGGAGTGAGCCGGATTCAAAATATACCCTGTATAACATCGGTAATAGCTATTATAACCTGTCAATGAGTGACTCAGCCATCCACTATCTCAGGCTGGCACTGGAAGTTGACCCGGCATATGCGCTGGCTATGATCCGTATTGGTAATGTTTTTATGAAGAATGAGGAATATGATTCAGCCGAAGTTTATATGATGAAAGCCCTGGAGGTAAATCCCCGTGATGAAGATATCCTGAACGGCATTGGCATATATTATTATAACCAGGATCTTTACAGGAAAGCAATTCACTATTACCAGCAAGCATTGAATAATAAAAAAAACTTCAGGGAAGCACTGTATAACCTGGCAAACTGCTTTGATGTCATGGAGATATATGATACTGCAGCAATTTATTACCGTAAAGCAATCAACGTTGATCCCGGATATGTACTGGCTTATTATGGAATGGGTGATATGTATTATGATATTAGTAATTATGATTCGGCACAGGTCTATTTAGAAACTGCTTTTAAATTAAATCAGGAAAATAAAGATGTGCTGAATGGACTCGGAAACCTTTATTACGACCTTGATATTTACGATACTGCGATTATTTATTATACGAAAGCAATCGAAATTAAAGAAGACTTTAAAGAAGCCTGGTATAATCTTGGCAATTGTTACAGTCAGATGGGAAACTCACAGCAAGCCCTTGAGTTTTACCGGAGAGCAATCATGATAGATCCAAAATATGCCCTGGCTTATTCTGAAATAGGTGATATTTATTACGATGCATATGAATATGACTCTGCAGAGGTTTATTTGTTCAGGGCACTGGAACTTGATAGTCAGGACAAGGATATTCTGAATGCACTGGGCAATCTCTATTATATCCGGGATGAATATGAATCTGCCATAGATTATTATAAAAAGGCCCTGGAAATAAAAAATTTCCGCGAAGCCTGGTTCAATCTTGGTAATTGTTATGACCTTCTTGGAGATAGTGAACAGGCTATTGAGAATTATCTGATGGCCATCCGGACAGATTCATCCTATGTCCTGGCATATACTACCGTCGCTGGTATCTATGAGGATGTTGGGGATTTTGAATCGGCCCAGGCATTTTATCTCAAAGCGGCGGAATATGATCCCACAGATGTGGAGATCCTGAATGATATCGGGAATTATTATTATAACAACCGTGAATACGAGAAGGCTCTCGAATATTACAGGAAAATTTTTGATCTGAACCCGGAATATAAATATGCTCTTGTCAATTTAGGAAATACTTATGATGCCCTGGGGGAAACCGGAAAAGCACTTGAATATTATGAGCGTGCTACACTTGCTGATGATGAGTATCTTTATGCTTTTCAAATGCTTGGACAGACATACTATAAAAGTGGAGAATACGAGAAGTCAGTTCAATACTTTAACAGGGTTATTGAATTGAATACTGAATATTTATGGAGCTATGACTATCTCGGATATGTATATTATAACCTGCTTGAGTACAAAAAAGCCATTCCCTACTTCGAAAAAGTTCTGGCAATTGATCCTTCTTTTACGGATGCATGGTACCAGTTAGGCAATGTTTATCAGCACCTTGAAAAGTATAAGGACTCAGAAAGACATTTCAAGAAGTGTCTTGAACTGGATCCCGAAAATTATAATTATCTGGTTGGCCTTGCCTATACGTATCTCAGGATGGAGAAATATGATGAATCTAAAGAGCTATTTCAAAAATCTATCGACCTGTCACCAGATACTCCCTTCAACTATTATAACATGGCATGTTTCTACGCAATCCAGTACATGGAGAACGAGGCATTTGAATGGCTCGAAAAGGCTTTTGAAAAAGGATTTGATAATTTCGACCATATCCGTACTGATCCGGATTTGGAAAATATAAGAGAATCCGATGGTTTTGACGAGCTTTTGAAGAAGTATGAGGAGTGAAGGAGCGAGAGGGCGAAAGAGCGAGAGAGCGGGAGGGAGAGAGATAGAGAAGGGAAGAAAGGGTGAATGGGAAAAGAAATCTGACGTTAAATATAACAGAGTTAAGGGGCTGTGTCACAACCACTTTTTATTTAATAGCGCTGGAAATCTCTCAAATTGTTGTTCCTAACTTCACCCCATCCCCTATGCCCTTCCCCTGAAGTGGGAAGGGGAACAGGTACCCCCTCCTGGCCTTCCCCTTTTAGGGGGGAGGAGCGGAGGGGGGTGAAATGATATTTTAACTAATTATTGACGTTGTGATATACCCCCACTTTCATACATATTGATTACAGGAATTAAACTCACGACACTAGCCTACTCCCACCAGGAACCGAGAACCATATTACCGATTTCCAGCTACTCATTCAATTCAAACCTGTACATCACAATCGAATATGGAAGGATCTCTAATGAGTTCCCGGTAAATTCTATGTTTTCCTCCACTATCTTTACATTCGGCGTTTTACCCGGCTCATTATATGCTTCAGGATCAGGATGATGGATTATCCATTTTGCACCTTCTTCATTAACCTGTGTTTCACCGAAATCAAGTGATACGTTACGGGTGGTCTCATTTGGATTAACAATTGCAACAGTAAGGGCTTTTCCGTCCCGGGTCAGTGCTGCTGCAATATCGATATCCTTCGACCTGCCGGTAATTTCAATCGGGACCGTTCCAAAATGTTTGTGATATAGTATTAATGGAAGTGCAGTGGTTGCAAAACCTGCATCAGTTTTTGTGGTTTTTATACAACCAATCACATTAACTGTCTGTGCATAATTTGCCATGAAATATATATCACTGTTCCTGAAATATTCATGTAGTCCTATTGCAACACCGAGCCCATCCTTATGATGGTAACGTACACCCAGTTCACCATACAGGTAATCTCCATACCAGTAATTCCATTCATCCATCGCAATCCTGATATCTTTTCCCTTTAATTCTTCAATCTCATCACGGTATTTCCGGTGTGCATCCGCTTTATATTTAATTTGCCGTGCAAGTTGCCTCGTATGTCCAGAAACATCTTCAAGTTCCTGGCAGTAAATATGTTCACTTATCAGGCTCATGTTATCCGAACATATCCGGAGCATTGTCTCACTCCATTCTCCAACCTCCCCTACTCCAATTAGCTTAATAGTTGGATCAATATTCCACATTGCCCGGGCAACACTGTTATGTTTCTTAACATATTCTTCAAGAGGCATATGGCCAAGTTGCCAGCTGCCATACATCTCGTTTCCCACGGCCCACCATTTTACCCCGTATGGTTCAGGATGGCCGTTTTGAGCACGCAGTGTTCCCATGGGTGAATCAGCCGTACTGTTACAGTATTCAACCTGCTCAGCTACTTCATCTACCGTACCAAGACCTGTATTAACCGCTACAAATGGCTCTGATCCAAGCAATTGCATCAATTCCATATACTCATGAATACCCACATCATTATGTTCAACTCCTTTCCATGCAGGATTCTTACGAGGTGGTCTCTGGTCCCTGTTACCTATGCCATCCTTCCAGTCATATCCGCTCACAAAATTTCCTCCAGGCCAACGGTAAACAGGAGCATTAAGCTCTTTCATCAATGCAACTACATTCTTACGCCATCCTGAAATATTATCTGCCGGCATTAATGAAATTATCCCGATTCTGAATTGTCCTTTTCCTTTACTGATTATTTGAATCTGAACATTCTTATCTGTCGACGGTGCAGTAAATTCCAGAGAACAGGCATGATATTCCGGGGTAATGGATCCAATTTCCCAGGATAAAATATCACCGTTCTCCATAACGAGCTGTACTATAACCGGCAATGCACTTTTATCTCCTGCAAGAATGATCCTTCCTGTGTAATTATTTCCTTCGGTGATTGCAATACTTTCCTGTGCAATTCCAGCTGTAGTTCCATCACCGGGCAGATGTATAACAGGGGTATGTTTGCCGACAAAAGGGTTCAGCGTATCCATTATAACTGTCCCGGGCGAACCGATCACCTTCCAGGGAGATGCAGCAAGGTATAGATATTCGCCAGCTTTCCAGTAAGGATCGTCGTCCGTTGCCCATGGATTGTAGTCATCCTTGACCGGATAGTAAAACTTCCGGTCTTCAATCATTTCCGCCCATATCCCATCGTAGATACAGCGCCCCAGGTGCTCAATAAACTGCCCATAAATATATTCTGAAATAGGTTCTTGGGTCTTTTCCGTATCTATTTTTACGGATATATTGCCGGTGTCACAGGCAATTAGGAAAAACAAGCAAAAGGTAATAATGATTGATTTCATGATGATAATCTTAAAAAAGTATATTGCTTAAAGATTTGTATTTTATACCGATTAATCATCCGGTGACTTGAATTCACCGGGTGAGAAGTTTATACAATTTTCTTAATTTTAAGCACAAGATAATTACAATATTCTTTTGTTCATCAACCTCGTCCCAAATAAATACTTATAAAATGTCAAACCACCATTGTCGTATTCAGCAGATTGAAATATACCAGTCGAGGATAAAACTTAAAGAACCATTTAAAATTTCTCTGGCAATTCATGATCATGCAGAAAGCATATATGTTATTATCAAAACAAATGAAGGTATAACAGGCTTTGGCGAATGCAGTCCATCAAAGGCAATACAGGGCGAAACTCTGGAAACCTGTTTTATAATCGGCCGTAATATTGGAGAAATTCTGTTGGGGAGAGATCCCTTGAATATCGGAGAATGTGTATCTGCAATGGATACTTATATATATGGAAATACCAGCATTAAAAGTGCTTTTGATATAGCTTTACATGATATTGCCTCAAGGCATGCAGGATTACCTTTATATGCATACCTTGGAGGAAGAAATGATAAAACCCTCGTAACTGATTACACCGTCAGTATTGATGATCCTGGGAAAATGGCCAGCGATTCCGTAAAAATTAAAGAATCAGGATTCCCTGTAATAAAAATAAAGCTGGGTGAATCCGAAGAAAAAGATATTGAACGCATGATAGCCATCCAGCATGCAGTCGGATCAGACATTCCTTTACGGCTTGATGCTAACCAGGGCTGGGATACACAAACTGCAATATCAATCCTTTCATCCTTATCAGAATGGAATATTCAATTTTGTGAAGAACCAATCCCCCGCTGGAATTTTACTGAACTCCCGGTAGTCAAACAACACAGTCCAATTCCGATCATGGCTGACGAATCGTGTTTCGATCACAATGATGCAAAACGTCTGATTAATCTGAATGCCTGCGACTATTTCAATATAAAACTTGGTAAATCATCCGGTATTTTCAAAGCCCGCAAAATCATCAACCTTGCAGTTCAATCAGGGAAAAAAATACAGGTTGGTGGTTTCCTGGAGTCCCGTCTGGGATTTACGGCTTCCGCACATCTTGCATTATCAAGCGACCAGATCGTATATTATGATTTCGACACACCGCTCATGTTTAATGAAGATCCTGTCATTGGTGGTATCACCTATTTAAATAATGGCGTTATAAAGGTCTCCGATGATCCGGGCCTGGGTGCCGTGGTAGATGAGAAATATCTGCAAACACTTGATAAAATCATTGTACCAGGTCAAAATCAAAAATAATCCACATTCACCATCTATCCCTGGACCTACTATCCGTAAAATTTTTATATCTTAGGATTCAGATTCAACTAAGACCGGGAGTATTTAAATTGTGACCCTTATTAACCTAAAACAGGCTCTGGTATTGTTATCACCAACCATAACTGAATTATAATCAAAACCCACTATCATGAAAACACAAAAATTCTCTTTACTTATCGTCGTTTATTTTCTCCCCGTTATTTTACTCTACGCACAGGAAAACAAAATAACTCCTGACCTGTCCGAAATCAATAATGCTGATAAATGGACTGTTTACAACAGGAAAGCCAAGAATGTAAAGGCTGATCAATCTGTCTATCTGAATGCAGGTGAAGGATCGGGATTTGCAAGATTAAATGATTTCAATTTCAGAAATGGGTCAATAGATGTAGATATAAAAGGTAAGGATGAATTTCAAAGAAGTTTTCTCGGCATTGCTTTTCACGGAATTAATGACAGCACTTATGAAGCAATCTATTTCCGTCCTTTTAATTTTAAAAATCCTGAAAGAAACAGTCATTCGGTTCAGTATGTTTCAGAACCGAAAAACACATGGTATGTCCTCAGGCAAGAACATCCGGAAGAGTATGAGAACCCGGTTAATCCGGTTCCGGATCCAGCAGATTGGTTTCATGTTACAATCATTATTAAATATCCATCCATAAGGGTTTTTGTAAACAATGCAACAGAATCCTCCCTGGAAATTAATCAGTTAGGTGGTCAAAAAGAAGGCTGGCTGGGGCTCTGGGTCGGTAACGGATCGGATGGAAGCTTCAGGAACCTGGTTATCACCACGAATGATAAATAATTACTATTACATTTATCCCATCAGCTTCCTCATAATTTAATCCAGTTTCAGACCTTACTTATGCTAAGGAAATTAACCAAATATTTTCTAAGATTTATTATTGAACCGGGTAAGGCAGCTCAAGATATCAGCCAGGAGAAAAAGGCCTTATGGATTGGTTTCTGGTGGCTTATTACCTTTCATTTCCTTTATTCATTAACAGTACTTATTTTCTTTCTGCTCGGTCATAAGCCTGTTGCTACACCCTGGTTACCAATACCACCTGATAAATGGTATCTCATACAGACCTTTACAACAATACCTGTAGGCCTGGCAGGATTCTTAACCTATAGCGGGGTAGTCTACCTGTTGGTCAGCGCAACGGACAGAAAGCCCGAGTTTGATACAATTTTCACAACCCAGTCCTTTACAATTTTTATTCCATGCATCATATTTATGTGGATACCTGAAACATTTGTTGCCCCTTTTCTAATAATGAAAGGTATGGATACACTTCCGTGGTCTGAATGGATCGAGAACTTAAGAGTATTTATCATACCTTTTTTATGGATCTTTTACATGTCTACTCTTACATTAACTAAAATAACACACCTGCCCTGGTGGAAAAGCCTCATCATTGTAATCATTTCTCTAATACCCTGCGGATTGATCATGGCTGTTTTTATCAGGTGATCCATTACTGATCTTTTATTTTAAATTTTTTACAATCCCACCATTAAAACCGTGGGGTATAATTATATTTTCTCTCCCCACGATTAAAATTCATTGGCTATAATTATATCCTTTCTCCATCTTCCTCTCTTCCCTTTGTCCTATCTTCTTTCTATCAATACACCATCGAGTCGTAATTATAATAGTCTGTGAACCAACTATTTAAAAATTATTTCAAAAAATATGATTTTCCGGGTACGATAAATCTGGATTTCTGACATAAAGGGATAGAACCGGCCGGTTTATTTTATTTATAAATTATTAATCTAAAATCAAAAAACATGAAAACAATCGAACAACTCAATGACATCCAGTTGATGGATCAAAAGGAATTGCTTGAAACTTCCGGAGGAGTTGCATGGTTCCTCCCTATCTTAATTGCCGGTGCCTGCGCAGCAGTCGAAGAGGTAATTCGTGATTGGGACAATTTTAAAGCGGGTTTACTTGGCAAACCTGAAATACATCATTAGCACATCAGGGAATTGTTAATCCAATTGTTTTACTCTTTAAAAAAATAGCCATGAAAAAATCAGAAACAATCACAAACTCGCTCAGACAGATAGATAGCAATGAATTATCTCAAATCAATGGAGGCAGTTTTGCCTATGATCTTGGAAGACTTATCCGGTATGTGGGTATTTATATTTATGAAGGGACCGGTATCAGGGGAAATATGTATGCATATACAGATTTCGTTACCAATATGGCTGTCAATAATATGTGATCCTGATATATCAAAACAAATAAAATACCATGAAACCATCGAATAATGAACAACTGCTTGGCAGCCATGAGTTATTGGAAATCAGAGGTGGATTTATTCCAATCAGTCCATCTCTGCTGATCCCATTCATAACCTCGCATACCGCTGAAATGTGCGACAGGTTAAAACATACTTACAACAGTTTTGTTGCTGGATTATGTGGACAACCTGAACCATAGACTGACAGGGGGTGTGTTACAACATGGTAAAAGGTTAACAGCAAAGTGCGGTTAAATATGGTTGTGATACAGCCCCTGTTCAAAACATTTAAAAAGATAAAGATGAAAACAAAAAAGATCGTATACAGTATCCTTTTATTCCTGGTTGCCCTGATATTCTTCATTCTTGTTTTCAGGAACTGGGATACATTGAAGACTTTGCTGTTTGGTGGCTGAAAAATGTTGTACTGATGGACCTAAAAGAGCATGGACATTTTTCTTCAGACGTGCAATTCAGAGGAAGCTACGAATATTATCTGGGGAAGATCTCTGATTCAGGCAGGATTCTATATTATATAATCATTATTTTTTTTACTACAGGAATGTCCTGTCTGCCCTTAATAAATGTCAACACTTCCTTTAATGCACCCGGAATCATACGGCCTGTCAGTGAAAAAACATTTGTCAGTTCACTTATTGCAGGCAAGGTAGAAAAGATCCAATGCCGGGAAGGGGAAATGGTTACCAGAGGTCAGGTTTTAATCACTCTCAACCAACGACATTTGCTGGATGATCTGAATCAGAAACTGCATGAGGAAATGCTTGTGAATAATGAAATGACAGATTTACAGAATCTTCTCGCAGAAAAAGATACTGAAATGGTCTCAATAAAATACAGGTTTGAATACAACAGTTATTTCAGCAGGATGCATCAGGTGAAAGAAGAATTAAAAAAATCTACGAAAGAGAAAGAACGTTTTAAAGAGCTATATCATGGTAAATTCATCAGCGACCAGGAATATGATAATCTTGTTTATTCTGAATCTTTAATAAAAAGTGAGCTTGAATATCTTATGAACAGCACTTTCAGCAACTGGCAAAATGAATTATCCCTGCTTCAATATACGATGATCCAGGTCAGGACTGCAATTAACAGGATCCAAAAGGAGATGGAATATTGTGAGATTATTGCACCTGTTTCCGGATATCTTGAACAGTTCACCGGTATTTACGAGGGATCAAATATTCAACCGGGAGTGGAGCTGGCATGCATTTCACCCGATACAATGTTGATTGGTGAAATGTTTATTACACCAACTCACATTGGGTCCGTGAAGGAGGGCCAGGAAATTATTATGATGGTTGACGCATTTGACTACAGGGAATGGGGGACCCTTCACGGGACTATAACAGATATTCCTGACGATTTTATATTGCTTGATAACCGTCCTGTTTATAAAGTAAGATGCAAACCTGACCGGGATTTACTGATAATGAGAAATGGTTTACAGGGGAAGTTGAAAAAGGGAATGACCTTCCAGGCCCGTTGTTTCATGGCAAGAAGATCCATTTTCCAGCTCCTGGTCAGCAGGATCGATTATCACCTGAATCCATACGTTGCCAGGGAAAAAACTTTAATACCATAACCATATCCCGATGAGAAGGCCGGCAAGAATCAGGCAGCAGGATATAACAGATTGTGGTGCAGCCTGTCTGGCTTCCATTGGTGAATGGTATGGACTGAAGCATCCGGTATCGAGAATTAGGCAATGGTCCTCAACCGACCGGAATGGAACAAATGTACTGGGGATTATCGAAGCTGCTGAAAAAATGGGATTCCTTGCCAAAGGAGTTCGGTGGACTTCGGATAACATCAGGGACATTCCAGCGCCATTCATTGCACATTTGAAAATGCCGAATGGTTTATTTCACTTTGTAGTTGCTTATGGTTCCAGCAGAAAAAGAATCTGTTATATGGACCCTGCAAATGGATCACTGAATAAAATCCCGTTCGACGAATTCAGGTCATTATGGACAGGTGTAATAATTATCCTCACACCCTGTGAAAATTTCAAGCCTGGAAATAACAGTATCTCATTATTCCGTAGATTTCTGCATCTCATACATCCACAGTCAGGTTTTCTGATCCACGCATTCTTTGGTGCAGCCCTTTACAGTATCCTCGGGCTAACCGTATCAATATATGTTCAGAAAATTATCGATAACATATTACCTGACAGAAACAGTAATCTCCTGAACCTGTTGAGTGTGATCATGATAGTGCTTTTGTTTTTCAGGATTTTCCTTGGTACCTGGAAAAGTATATTTCTCATGAAAGCCGGCCAGTTTATTGATGGATCCCTGATCCTAGGCTACTACAAACACCTGCTTAAACTGCCATCCCGGTTCTTCGATACCATGCGAACAGGAGAGTTGATTTCAAGGGTCAACGATGCAGTGAAAATAAGATTCTTCATCAGTAATACCGCGATTGAACTTGTTGTAAGCAGTTTTACCATCGTCATTTCTGTTATCCTTTCCGTTCTGATTTCAATAAAAATATCTGTCATACTTGTCGTTGCCATTCCAGCATTTATGTTTGTTTATGCGCTCTTCAATCATGCGAACAAAAGAATACTCAGGAATGTTATGGAGAAATCAGCGGATCTTGAATCCCAACTTGTTGAATCGCTAAACGGTTTTGCAACAATACGGTATCTTGGACTTGAAGGATTGGCTTTTAATAAGACAGAATCTGCATTTGTTCAGCTCCTTTCCTCAAACTTTACGGCAGGTAAACATGGGATATTCGCATACCATGGTACCAGTATGCTTACAGGATTAGTCACGATTATATTGCTGTGGATCGGGTCTTTACTGGTCTTCAGACAGGAACTCACGCCGGGGGAACTGATGCTGCTATACAGCCTATTTGGTTACCTGCTTGGGCCAGTGTCTGCTCTCATAAATATGAACAGGACTGTGCAGGATGCTCTTATCGCAGCTGACAGGTTGTTTCAAATTCTGGACCTGGAATATGATAAGACTGAAAGAAGATTCCTTATTAGCCTGAATCCTGATGTGAGAGATAATATCCATTTTGAGAACGTCTCCTTCAGGTATGGAAATCGTAATAACCTACTGAATAACCTTAATCTTACAATTTTTAGAAATGAAATAACAGGAATTACGGGTGAAAGCGGCTGCGGCAAAAGCACCATGGCTGCACTCCTGATGAATATATATCCTGTCAGATCAGGCAAGATAAGGATTGGTAGGTACGACATAAAGGATATTCATCCTGATAACCTCAGAAAGATAGTCGGGATTGTTCCACAGAGAATTGATCTTTTTACGGGTAATTTTATTGATAATATAGCACCGGGTATTGAAAAGCCAGATATGAAGAAAATATTTACTCTGATTGAAAGAACTGGATTGTTTCCACTCATCGATTCATTGCCTGATGGTCTTGTCACGCCTGTTGGAGAACGCGGATTGTGCCTATCAGGCGGTGAAATGCAAAAGATAGCTATCGCGAGAGCACTATACCGGGATCCTTCCATAATAATACTCGATGAAGCAACCTCCGCGCTGGATTCATACTCAGAAAAGATCATACGTAAACTGATCCTGGAAATAAAAAAAGATGGTAGGACACTGATTATTATTTCCCACAGATTAACAAGCCTGTCGATTACTGATCGTATTATTTGTATTCATGATGGGAAAGTAGCAGAAACAGGTTCACATCATGAACTTATCCGGATGGATGGATACTATTCACAATTGTGGAAGACCCAGATTCCATCAGACGTTCTGAACCGATCGGCCTGAGATAGCAGGTTTGATGAGATGCAGATGGTTCCTGGGGTACTTGAAATGTCGCCCCTAAAGGGGCGGAGGTGGGAGTGAGTGTTGGAGTTTGAGATTCTACCGTTTCGATTCCCTGTGTTCCGGTTTTCGGGGTTTCGGTTTTCTTTTTTCGGTTTTGTTTCGGATTTCGATTTTCATTCCCTGACCACCAAACCTAACCCTTTTTCTTATTAACTTTACTCTGAAAGCAAAATAAATTTTTCATTCATGAACAATACCCATCCCTACCCTTCCCTACCGCAGGCCTGGGGAATATTCGGACTGTTTATTGCCATTACTGTTGGAGTTGCTTTTCTCCTGCTTATAGTTAGTACCATCACAGGATTTGATAATCTCCCCCTGGTTAATCTCATCGGATATACGCTGTCAGGTATCTTAATCATATGGTATATACATATCAGGAAAAAATCTGCAGAACCATCCGAAGCTTTAATACACTTCGGAACCATGCCGGTTTCATTAACCCTTTTACTGCTGTTAATTACTATTTCCGTAGCAGTAGTCATTGATCCGTTAACAAACCTGATTCCAATACCAGAATTCATGGAAGAGGTATTTGAGACGCTCCTCAGTAAAAGTCCTTTTAATCTTATACTTGTTGTTCTGATAGGGCCTGTCTTTGAGGAAATATTGCTCAGAGGGATTATTCTTGATGGATTTCTGAGAAGGTATTCACCAGTCAAATCAATTCTCTGGAGTAGTTTTATATTCGGATTATTACATCTTAATCCATGGCAATTTTTTGGTGCCTTTATTGCGGGATTATTAATGGGTTATATTTACTGGAAGACAAGGTCTCTGATAGCCGTTATCTTTATTCATATGGTCAATAATGGCTTTGGGTACGTTCTATCCTATATTTATGGCAGTGATCTGGTTACACTTACCAACCTGTTCAACAACCGGAGAGATTACCTGATCGTCTATTTTGCTTCAGTCGTAATAACTGTATTACTATTCCTTATTTTACATCAGATATTTTCACGACAGAAGGAAGTTATATGGAAAGAATACCCCCCTCCTCATGGTGATTTGTGACAACCAAATTTCAATATATTGGAGGATGAAAAATGAATTCTTATTCGCACCTGACTGCCGAATCCGCCAGACGGGGGAGAAGACGGGGAATCCACAGATTCAAACAAAGACCTCAAAAAGTTTAATACACTGATTATTTATGATTTGCCCGCCTCAGTGAATCTGTTAAATCTGCTGTGTAATATGCTTGAAACCTTTGAAGGTATTCTGATAAATGTAACTCCATATTTGTTATTTTGTTACACACCACCATATCTGTAATGATTAAAAGGAATTTATTCTTATTATGAAAAATCGGCCCTCCATCCTCTTTTGTTAACAATAAAATTTTTTTTGATTGGCTAATTAGCCCGACCTTTCTAAATTTGCATATTCTGCAATGCAATATGTATTCAAGATTAACATATATAATTTTTATTTTATTACTGAATATATGTTCATTAAATGGCCAGCAGTATGGCTTCCGGAATTTTTCTCTTGAGGATGGATTACCTCAGACTGAAGTAAATGCCACTATTCATGATTCAAGGGGAAATATCTGGGTTGGTACAAATGGAGGGGGATTATCTCGTTTTAATGGAAAATCCTTTCAAACCTTTACCACACAGGACGGCCTTGGAAACAACCAGCTCTGGGCACTTTTTGAAGATTCAGACAGTAATCTCTGGATTGGTGCATCGCATTGTGTCACACAATATAATGGATTATCATTCAGAAACTACTTTGAAGAACCTGTTCCTTTCCTCAGGTCTTACATCTTTTTTCATGAAGATATTCATGGAGATATATGGGTAATCTCAAATGATGAGCCTTCCGGTACACGTTTATTAAAAATAGAAAATGACAGTCTGGTTGAAGTAACAAACAGGTTTCCTGAATTAACCAACAATAACAACCTGTTTTTTGGTTTTCTTAATACACCGGACAGTCTGTATCTGGGTACACGAAATGGTTTATATTGCCTTTCCGATAACAGTATCACCTATTCGTCGATAAATAATAACTCTCAACTGGAAGGGAATTTTATCCTGCCATTATTCTATTGTGGTGAAGGATATATCTGGTTCAGAGCAGTAAGCTCCGTAACGCAGCAAACACTTTATGCTTATAAAAATGGAAACCTGATTCAATTCGAAACAAAGGAAGATCCTTGGTGGAATGGTGTCAATAATATGTACAGAGACCATACCCGACGGATCTGGTTCAGCAATCCTGGAGAAGGTATAGCCATGTTTGACCAGGCCACAGGAGAAATCACCTATTTTGAGCAAAGTAACGGTCTGCCAAATGATTTCATTCTTAATTTCATGGAGGATCATGAAGGAAATATCTGGATGGGCACACAGGGTGGAGGATTGATCCAGTACAGTAAAAATAATTTCATCGCCTATAATTTTGAGAGTATCATTAATGGAGATGTGGTACGGGCAATTTTTCAGGATTCAAATGGTGATTACTGGTTTGGCCTGTCAAGTGCCGGCATTGTTAAATATGACGGGAGCCGTTTTACACCTTTTTCACAGGATAGGTATCCCGGGCTCGTAAATGTCAGACATTTCATAGAAATTGAGAGGAACAGGTTATTGATTTTAACGCTCAATGGACTTTTCCTGTCCGACGGTAAAAATATTACTTCTGTAAGCCATAATTTTGGATTTGATACTCCATTCCAGTTCTCTTACGCCTTGAAAGATGATAGCACATTATGGCTGGCTACTCTTGGTAACGGTGTCTTTAAAATCAATAGCGGTAACCGGGAACAATTAACCATCTTAAATGGTACCCTTCAAAGTAACCAGGTACATAGTCTGTATAAAGACACCAGAGGACGGGTATGGTTCTCAACCAATAATGGTGCAACTGTCTATGAGAATGGGACAACCAAAAGTTATACAACAGAAGATGGATTGAATAACACGATTATCCTGCAAATCACGGAAGATTTTACTGGGCGCTTCTGGATGGCAACATTTGCAGGTGGTATCAATATTCTTGATGATAAAAGTATCTGGCACCTCACTACCAGCGAAGGATTAACATCCAATATTATCTATTCTATCCTGACCGATCACTCCGGAAATATATGGGCAGGGACACAAAATGGTGTTGACCGGATCAGCTTTGATTCTACAGGTAATATTGCTTCCATTCAACATTTTGGAACATCGGATGGATTCACAGGTATAGAAAATAATGGTGCTGCAAATTATATTGATCAAGAAGGAAGTTTGTGGTTTGGTACAGTGAAAGGTGCAATGAAATATGATCCCCGAAACGTTGAACCTAATATTGTTCAACCTATAATCCACATCACCAACATTAAACTGTTCTATCAACAGATACAGTGGAGAAACGATGATTATAGTAAATTCCACTCAGGTGTGCAGGAATGGTTTCCATTACCAGAAAACCTTGTGTTACCGCATGACAGCAATCATTTTACTTTTGATTTTGAGGCCCTGAGTTACCAGGCTCCCGAAAAAGTCAGGTATCAATGGAAACTTGACGGACTTGATAAGGAATGGTCACCTGTCAGCAACAGGACAGAAGCAGTATACCCAAAAATACCGCCTGGAGAGTATACCTTCATGGTAAGAGCTATGAATAATGATGGCATCTGGAATGTACAGCCGGCTGAATTTACTTTTAGAATAAAAAGAGCCTGGTGGAATTCAATCTGGTTTATATCCATGCTGGTTATAATATTTCTGGGTATTACCTATAGTATCTTCAGAATACGTATCAGGATGGTAGAGCAGAAAAAGCATGAACTGGAAGAGCTTGTCAGAGACAAAACATCGGAAGTAGTAAAGAAAAACAAGCAACTCGAACAGCAGAAGGAAGAAATTATGGTCCAGGCAGAAAATCTTCAGGAAGCTTACCAGAATCTTGAACGTCTCAGTGAGATCGGCCGGATTATTACATCGCAATTGACGGTTGAAAATATTGTAAGCTCCGTATATCAAGCAATTAATAACCTGATGGATGCGACAGTATTTGGAATCGGTATTGTGAATGAAAAAAATCATTCACTGGATTTCCCCGGGGTTATAGAGAAAACTGAGACACTCGACTTCCTGAGCTTCTCCCTGGATGATCAACTGCGCCTCTCAGTATATTGCGTTAAGAATAAAAAAGAAATATTTATCAATGATTTTGAGCAGGAATATAAAAATTACCTGCCGTCTATCACACCACCGGGCAAATCAGGTAATTCATCCTCTATCATTTATCTTCCTCTCATACAGGATAAAAAAGTTATTGGAGTGATTACAGTTCAGAGTTTTGAAAAAAATGTTTATACCGACTATCACCTGAATATCTTAAGAAACCTGGCAGTCTACACGAAAATTGCGCTTGAAAATTCAACCGCCTATAAAAAGATCCAGGAACAAACTGAGAATTTAAAAATTGCAAACGAAAATATAAACAAACAAAAGCTTGAAATTGAAAAAGTGAATAAGGAACTGGTTGATCTTAACCAGGAAAAGAACCATCTGATTGAGATCGTTGCACATGATCTCAGGAATCCTCTTACGAGCAGTCTCAGTATTGCGAATAACCTGAAAACAACTGCCAGCAATTTAAATGAAGATGAGAGAGACAATATCAAATTCCTGGTGGGGGCACTTGAGAGAATGAACCAGATGATATCGAGGATACTCGATATACGTATGATTGAACAAAAGAAAGTAAACCTGAATTGTGAAAAAATGGATTTTGGCCAGGTATTACAGGAGGTTTATTCAAACTTTGAAGAGGCAGCCAGACAAAAAAATATCAAGTTACATCTGCAACATAAAAATCTTTTTGGAATAGCTGATAGAAACTACCTGATTCAGATATTTGAAAATCTGCTGTCCAATGCAATTAAATTCTCACCTAAGGACAGGAATGTGTGGATAAATATGGAAGAGCAGGATGGTGAAATCAGAATTAACTTTAAAGATGAAGGCCCTGGTGTCAGTGAAGAAGATTTCAACAAACTTTTTAAACAGTTTCAACGTCTTACAGCACAGCCAACCGCAGGAGAAAAGTCCACCGGACTGGGTTTATCTATTGTGAAAAAATTTGTCGATATAATGGGGGGTCGTGTGTGGTGTGAGAGTGAATATGGCAAAGGTGCCAATTTTATCGTTACTTTCCAGAAAATAGACCGGTCTGGCTAACTGGTTATCTTTTATATTACATCGATAAATACAGCTACTGCCAGTAAAAGATCTGTTCCCAGAACAGTAAGGACGTTATTACCAAGCGCAGGGATCATCCTTGATAAGTCATCACCATGCCTGATAGCTGTAAGGCAGGCTTTTATTGCCAGTGGAAGTGGTATTAATGCAAGATAAATCCAGAAGGAAGATATATTGATAATTGGCATCAATACAATAATGCCGAAAGTGATAAACATCCCGGAAGTATAAATATAGGATGCTTTTTTAATACCAAACCTGATAACAAGATGTTTGCGTCCACCTTCCTTATCAGCCTCAAAATCAGGAAATTGATTGATAAGTAGCAGGAGAGATGTAAGAATCCCAGGCGGGATGGAAATCCAGATAACCTCTACAGGTAATAACTGGCCAACAGGCATTCCGGGAGAAGCAGTCATTGATATATATGTCCCCAGGACAACAAGTGTTCCCAAAGACAGGCCGGCAAATAATTCTCCCAATACATTCTTTGCCAGGAAATTTGTGTAGAACAATACAGAGAATCCCCCGATAAGAGAAAACAAAATAATAATCCAATGGGAGACGATTGCAAAATAACAACCAATTGCAGCAGCAATGACCAGCGCAGTTATACCTACCTGCCGGACATTTTCTGGTCTTGTTTTACCGGTGGTGAGCATCCCGCTGCCGCCACTGAAAGGAGTTCTTCGGGTGTAATAATCAATTTTTGTTTTAAAATCGGAATATTCATTGAACAGGTTCACGGATATATGAGACAGGGCCACACCAATTACCAGTAGAAAGGCATGAAAAATATTTAACGAAGTACCAGATCCGGGAGGATATTTCAGGGAAAAGGCCAATCCAATGATGACAAGAAAAACAGCAAGAATGATAAAATTTGCCCTTATCTGCGCCATCCAGATTTTGAATGTATTCACTTTTTCCATGTTCGGATCTGGCAATTTTTGAACCATTCAAACATACTAAAAAAATGAATATGTTATTAATTATCTAGGTTGAAAAGTCCTGAATGCCATAATGAACAAAAGTTTGTCATAAGTATCCCGGGATCATCAAGCCGGGTAACCAGCATCTTTGCTTTTTGCTTTATTGTAAACAAAAAAACGGTCAGTATGACCTTATTTTACATCGGATTTTGATTCCTTTACCCTGAGAAATGCGTATGCCAGTGAGAGGCCTTTAACCTGATAGTCGATAAATTGTTTTATTAATTCATAATCCTCCTTTGCATATTGAAGGAAAGTGGAAGCCTGTCCGTAGATAGACGGAAGTTTGCATTTATTAATCAGATAATAACCCTGCAAGAAAGATTTAATTCCACCTGAAATAATAATTTGTTTTGTCTTAATATCCTGTCCTTCATCAATGATTTTATTCACCATACCCAGCATTTCTTCAGCATCATGACCAATATATGACAGTGGTTCATATAATTGTTGTCTGGTAAGATCTGATCGTAACAGTTCAAGCCTGGTGAAATTTGTACCTCCCAATGCGGTAAACTCAATGGCTTCAAGTGGAAGTTTTAATAAGTTGTAAAGGCGGGCGGGTCACATTCCCATTCCAAACTTCCTGCATGCCCTGGCAAGATTAGCATTAATCCTGGAAGCCAACCTTGTACCACCTGTCATACTGCTCACCCAGATCGGTATCTTCAGGATTTTTCCAAGAAAAGCAAAGGGTTTAAATATATCTTCGGGATGGCCACTAAGTAAAGGTTCATAATTGAACCGGTTGTCCCTGGTATTTGCAGTGATCTGGGATTGAAATGCCAGATCGATATGATCATTTTTTCTTTGTTCCATATTCATCTTTGGTTTATACAATCCCGGCGTCAGAAAATATGCCTGAAAATTCGGCTTTTCCGAAATGTTATAAATTTTAGGCTAATGCCCGAAAAGTTAATGTTTTTAACTTATTAACAATCTTTATTTTGCAAATGATGAAGTTTTTTATAATTTCGTATGCAAACAAAAATCCAATGAGAAGAGATATTGAACATGTAAAAGAAAGCATTGATAAAAAGTACAGCCAGAGAAAATATCATCTGCCTGTTATCGGACATTTTGCCGATCGAAGTGTGAGGTTTAATTCTATTATTGAAGCTTCCAGAGCGACACAGATCCACCCTTCATTAATCTTTGAGGCCTGCATCGGAAAAATATTCAAGGCAAAAAACACACACTGGGAATACGAAAAGGGTAATCATTACCTCAAGTATAAAGCTTTTTATATACGGACACAGGCTTCCTATACAAGGAGGATTGGATTTAACGGTTAAGCTTTTAAAACATTAAAAAAGCATCCTGAAAATGGATGCTTTTTTTTATTTTTTATCAACAGTAATTCCCGGCCATTGGTCGGTCCTGAAAGGAGAAGCCGGAAGCCCTTCCGCATTATACAGATTCACATCATCCGGGTTATCTGACCAACCATATCTTACTGCTACCGGATTATCCACTTTATCACTTGATACCACAACCCTGTCAGAATCAATATAGGCTTTTGCCCAGTAAAATTTCCTGTCGGATCCGGCAATTGTAAATCCTTTTACATACCCGTACCGTTCATATGCTTTGAGTCCCCCTCCTACATTCTTAAACTCTAGAATAGCTTCGTTCCCTGAGATAGTCATCTTATGAAATATTGGTCCTGAATAAACAATATCCTGATTGTATACTATTTTTAATGCAGCAAGGGCTAATCTTTTACCTACATCCTGTTTATTCTTCGGATGAATATCATCCGCTTCACCAATATCAATGATTACGGCCATACCTGTATTGGGGATCTGAAGTGCCATTAATTGTGCTTCACGCAGCTCAGCCCACTCGCTTTCTCCCGGTTCTGATGGAGGTTGCATATAATTTGCCAGCTGGACAAATAAAAATGGCATATCCGGATTGTTCCATTGTTTTCTCCAATCATTGATCATCAGCGGGAATAAGGTGCGATAATGATAGGCCCTGCTGGCATTGGCTTCACCCTGATACCATATTACTCCTTTAACAGAATAAAGAAGGAACGGATGAATCATACCATTAAACAAAAGGGTTGGAAAACTGTTCGGGTTGATGGTACTGGTAAGATCGATATTAATTTCTGATGCACCGAACCTGGCCTTCCATGTTCCTGCCAGTGACAACTCAAAATCTCCTGATACAACCTTCATCTGTTCAGGCCTGCCCCATATCCCACCCCCTCCCCCGGTATCTTCAACCCGTATTGTAATAACATTTTTACCGGGTCTTAGAATCTCAGGTGATATTTTATATATTCTTTCTTCATTATATTTTTGCAGGGTCTCACCAACTTTGATCCCGTTGATCCAGGAAATATCACTGTCATCAATTGGTCCCAGGTGAATAATTATTCCATTCGCGGCAATATTCTCAGGCAGATCGAATTCTTTCCTGAACCAGACAATACCATCCAATCCATAAAGTCCGGCATTTTCCCACAGGACTGGTAATTCCATATCCAGCCATTGATCGTCATCAAGCTCAGGATTTGCCCAAACCGCCTTCCCATCTACCATTCCTGTCTCTCCGGTACCAAAAATGTTAAGAATACTGTCAATTCTGTCCTTTCTTCTTTGAATGTCTTTTTCAGGGTTAAATGCATTCATATTTTTCAACCTGTTTGCAAGGTCCTCATCTGTGACGGATGATTCAGCGCTTATCCATGTTTCGACATTGGTACCTCCCCAGGAAGTAAACAGTAGTCCAATTGGAACGTTGATCTGCCGGTGCAGATAACGGCCAAAAAAATATCCCACGGCAGAAAAATTACTCACCGTTTCTGGTGAGCATACTTCCCACTCCCCGCTCCTGACATCATCAACAGGTTTGACCTGAACACTGCGCGGAGCATGAAAAAGTCTTATATCCGGAAAATTAGCTGCTGCAATTTCTTCCTCCGGATTATTTGCCTGAGATAATGGCCATTCCATATTTGACTGTCCCGAGCATACCCATACATCTCCCAGCACGATATTGGTAAGTTCAATTCTATTTTTTCCTGTAATAGACATTTGATATGGCCCTCCTGCCTTCATTGCGGGAAAAGTAACCACCCACTCACCACTAGCAGAGGTTTTTGTTGAGAGGGTTATGTCATTAAATACAACTGTTACTTTTTCTCCTTTTGCAGCCCATCCCCAGATTTTGAACTCAATATCCCTCTGCAGGACCATATTGCTGGAAAGAATTTTCGGTAATCGTACTTCTGCAAAGACATGACCTAAATTTATAAAGAGTAATGCGGTGATGCAGAATAATTTCAATAGGTCTTTCATTATACTTATTTAAAAATTCATAAATGTTAGATTAATAAGTCTTGTTAATAATAGCAGTTATTTCCAACATTATCAAAAATTAAATTTACATTCCAATTATTTAACCAGAAGGGAATTCTAAAAGTACTTAAACGGATCACAAAGACACCTTTTTATTAATCTTTGGGTTCCTTTGGGATTTCTTTTGAGTCCATTGTGGTTAATAAAATATTTTGGTACTGCCTAAATTCCTTTCAATTCCAATTAATCAGAATTGTCTTGAATTCACTTCGTGTTAAATGGCTGCTATTCCATTAAATTTCCTGACAGCATTGAACATCGCTATCACATTTTCGATCGGAGTATTGGCCTGGATATTATGAACCGTATTGAATACAAAACCTCCGTCTTTTGAAAATATTCCACACATTTGAAGAACCTGTTCTTCAACTGCAGCCGGTGTCCCGAATGATAATACCTTCTGGGTATCTACACCACCCCCCCAGAAAACAATTTTATTACCATATTTATTTTTCAGTTTTTCCGGGTTCATGCCGGCTGCACTGATCTGTACCGGGTTAATAATATCAAAGCCTGCATCAATAAAGTGTTGCAGTAAGGGTTCTATAGCCCCGCATGAATGTTTGAAAGTCTTCCACATTGTATTCCGGTGAATCCAGTCATTCATTTTTTTGTAATAGGGATAGTACAGTTCAACAAATAGTTCCGGCGAACAGAACTGCGTATCCTGTGTACCCAAATCAGTTCCACACAGAAAAACAACATCCACATTTCCACCGGCAACCCTGTTAATTTTATCCAGGTTACTTAATGCAATATCCGTTTGACGTGAAAAGACCTGGTGAAGATAGTCGGTTCGCATTAACGTTGACATATACCATTCGGCAATATCTCGGATACCTTTTGGGTGTCTAAGCTGAACAGCCGGTACAAGAGCTATATCACCAATGGCTGTCCCGCCAAATGTAGCTATAATAGCCCTGCCAGATCTTTTCGCATCCTCGATTGCCATTTCCCAATAAGAAAGATCTTCATTAGAAATCTCGCCAAATTCTTCAAGGTTGTCCTCTACATTCATTTTTGTATCATCGATTGGTTCCTGCCTGACAATGGCATCAAAGAAATAGCTTGCTTTTGGCATTTTCCCACTTGGTGGTACAGATATGTCTCCTTCCGGAAAGATTAATAAATCACCATTTTCATCAAACATTGTATTAAACTCACCAGGTATCAGGACCTCCTGGTTCCAGAAGGTTCTGAAAGGTTTCCAATCCTTGTTTTCAATGCCGAACATGTTCTTTCTGCCTGTTACTCCAAATGTATCAATCCCCAGTATATCCATCAATTCATCATCCATTTCACCAAGCATTTGATAGGGTTCCGTTACCTTTACCGGCTTCCATCCAAGACCAAAAAAATCACGCAGTTTATCAATGATCCTGACATGTATCCCTGTAACCGGTGTCGAACCAAAATCGACAGGAATTCTGTCGGGGAGATGATGTGAAAGAGTTTCTAAGATTCGTTCCCGTGATGTCATGGCAAGTAATTAACCGGTTAAAGTAGTAAAAAAATATGAAAGAAGGCATGGTGCATGGTGCCTGGAGTTTATAACCTTCATTCTTTATTGCGCGATGGACAGGTAACACATAAAATTAATATTAACATCTATATTTATATAGAAGAAATTCAAAAGGATTCAAACCTGGAGGCAGGTTTTCAGCTGATACTGATAGGTGCATTATTGCATTGTATAAAAGTTAATCCAGCGAAAGAAAGGCATTAGGTGTTAACTTCTTTCATTTACCGATAATACTCTGAAATATGAAAATTGCTTGTGTAATTCTTGGCACAAGAGGCGATGTCCAGCCTATGGTCGCTCTTGCCACAGGCCTGATGAAAAATGGCCATGAAGTTATAATTTGCGCTCCACCCGAAAACAAAGAACTTGCCAGCCAAAATAACTGTCCGTTTGTAGCCTTTGGACCAGGCATTAGGAAGTTAGTCAGGGATAATCCTGAAAAACAAAAAGGAGGGGCTGTGGTAACAATTTCTCCTAAAGAGGGTAAGAGACTCACCATGGATCAGATGAGTCTCTTACCCGGTATAATTAAAGAAGCAGATATGGTGCTGGGAGCGGGTATTGTTCTTGGAGTACATACAGCCGCAGATATATTAAAGGGTACTTACCGCCTTGTTATTTTTTATCCTATTATGTTAGGTACCGGTAAGAATGATCCTTTCATAAACAGGATGATGTTCGGTTTCGGAAGATTCATGGTCAATATGCTGATGAAGCGTTTTATTAACAAGTACCGGGCCAGGCATGGGTTGCCATCCATCAAGGATGTATGGGCACACTGGATGGGTGATAATGTTGTTGTTGCATGTGACAAAGAATTAAATCCTGCTCCTGAGGGAGTCTTTTTTGCGAATACACAAACCGGTTTTATGATTTTGCCATCAAAGAACAGGTTGCCAGATCATGTGGAGAATTTTCTCAACTCCGGGGAACCTCCTATATATATCGGATTTGGCAGCAATCCTATCTCAAGTGCTGAGAAATACAGCCAGGTTTTTGAAAAAGTAAGGGATTTAACAAATCGACGATTAATCATTTCAAAGGGATGGGCTGATTTACCAGGGGGAAATGACCATGATATTTTATATGTTGATGAAATACCTTTCGAATTCTTGTTTCCCAGGTTAGCAGCTGTCATTTATCACGGGGGAACAGGCACCATGGCAGCCATTGCCAGGGCAGGTGTTCCCCAGGCGGCATTTCCCTTTATGGGTGACCAGTTTGCCAATCAAAAACAGTTAGTAAAATTAGGATTGGGACCTGATACCTGCAGTTTTAAAAAAATAACAGCGGAAGCAATGGCATCCGCTATCCAGGAATGCATTAGGAATGATAGTTACAGGATAAAGGCACAGGAGATCGCCGGTAAATTACAAAATACAGATGGTGTTGAACTTACTGTAGAACTAATTGAAAAAGAATTGAATAAATAATCCGAAGGTCAAGTGATATCATAATGGTTGACAGGAGTTCATGGATTCAGACAGTCCGGTATCATTGCCCCGCTTAATAAAGCAATTAGGTTATCAGCCGCCCGTTTCTGCACTTCCTGTATCGAATAATCTGAATACCATGCTACATGTCCTGTTCCTATCAGGCGCGGATGTTGAATCAGAAGCGTTTGCCTTTCAGTAACCGGCTATTCTTCCCAGACATCAATTCCCGCACTGTGAATCAGGTTTCTCTCCAGCG
>LJUQ01000104.1 GCA_001304505.1 Bacteroides sp. SM23_62_1 | reverse complement strand
CCTTATCCGAGAGATGATGATTAACAGGCCTGTCAAGGCTAACCGGTACAAAATAATCCTTCAGACTCATGTAAAGGATACAATTAACTGGATTTATTATTTTTCTTTTCCTGAGAATATTTGATGATTTCCATACATTGTTCCAGGCTCAGCGTTTCAGGATTATACTTTTTAGGTATCCTGTAATTGTTTTTATGGTAGCTGATATATGGACCCCATCTCCCATTAAGTATTTGGAGATCAGGATTTTCAACAAATTTCTTAATAATTCTTTTCTTTTCCTGTTCACGTTTTTCCTGGATCAGTGCAATAGCATCTTCAAGTTTAATTGTTAACGGATTATCATTGTCTTTTTTCAGTGAATAAAACTTATTCTTGTGACGAATATAAGGACCGTATTTTCCAATACCGGCAAGGATATCCTGTTCTTCAAACTGTCCCAGGGATCTTGGGAGGGTGAAAAGATTTAATGCTTCTTCCAGGGTAATGGTTTCCATACTCTGGTGTTTTAAAAGGCTGGCAAATTTTGGTTTATCCTGATCGCCTGACTCACCTATTTGCAGCATCGGGCCAAAAGGTCCCATTTTAACATAAACATTTTTACCGGTAACGGGTTCAACACCCAGGTTTCTTATGCCTGTGGGTTTAGGCTGTGAAATGGTTGTTTGAACAACCTGGTTATGAAATGCGGGATAAAAACGGTCTATCATACCGGTCCATTCCATAGTACCTTCTGCTATTTTGTCAAACTCTTTTTCAACAGAGGCTGTGAAGTTGAAATCAAGTATATCATTAAAATTTTCTACAAGGAAATCATTAACCAGCATACCTATATCAGTGGGGAATAGCTTGGCTTTTTCAGCACCATAGATTTCCGTTTTAGTTGTTTCCTTTATTTGTCCTGATTCCAGTGAAAAGATAAAAATATCTCTTTCTTTTCCAGGGCGATCTTCTTTGATGGCATAACCACGGTTCTGAATAGTCGAGATTGTTGGGGCATAGGTTGAAGGTCTTCCGATACCAAGTTCTTCAAGTTTTTTAACAAGACTGGCCTCAGTATATCTTGGAGAAGCTTGTGCATATCTCTGGGTAGCATCCATTGATTGCAGGGTAATCTGGTCACCTATATTTACCGGCGGAAGCAGCCCTTTAGATTGTTCTTCTGTATCCTCGTCAGAGGATTCCATATATAGTTTAAGGAAGCCATCGAATTTAATAACTTCTCCGGATGCAATAAATGGTTCTTCCAGGGTTGATACACCTACTTTAATACTGGTTTTTTCAATGATGGCTTCACTCATCTGAGATGCTGTGGTCCTTTTCCAGATAAGATCATATAGTCTCTGCTCCTGCCTGTTGCCTGGAATGGTTTTATTTTCAATAAAAGTTGGGCGGATAGCTTCATGGGCTTCCTGTGCACCTTTTGTTTTTGTTTTAAAATTGCGTGTCCTGGAATATTCAGGGCCGAATTCTGATTCAATTACTTTTTTTGCCATTGCGAGGGCCATGTTTGAAAGGTTAACCGAATCGGTTCGCATGTATGTAATCCTGCCAGCCTCATATAGTCTCTGGGCAAGGGTCATTGTCTGGGATACGGAAAAACCAAGTTTCCGACTGGCTTCCTGTTGCAGTGTGGAGGTAGTAAAAGGTGCCGCCGGAGACTTTTTTGATGGTTTTCTTGTGAGATCCAATATTGAAAACTGTGCGTTCCTGCACTTCTCAAGGATGGCTTTTGCTTCCTCTCTGGTAGGGATCTTTACTGGATATTCTGCGTTGAAGATATAGGATTTGTTATCCTTAGCGGTATAAATGAAATTCCCGGTAATCCTGTAGGATGAAGAAACGGAGAAATTATTTATTTCCCTTTCTTTTTCTACAATAAGGCGGACAGCAACAGATTGAACCCGGCCGGCAGATAATGCAGGCTTTACTTTTTTCCACAGGAGCGGGGAGAGCTCAAATCCGACAAGCCGGTCAAGCACCCGTCTGGCTTGCTGGGCATTAACAAGATCGTGATTAATACCTCTTGGATGATTAATGGCATGTTTGATAGCATCCCTGGTGATTTCATGAAAAACGATTCTTCTGATTTTTTCCGGGGGCAGGTTAAGAACTTCCGCCAGATGCCATGCAATAGCTTCACCTTCCCTGTCTTCATCGGTAGCGAGCCAGACAAGGTGAGCTTCACTGGCAGCAGACTTCAGATCCTTAACTACATTCTTTTTGTCGTTCGGAACAATATAATAAGGTTTGTATTTTTTTTTCAGGTCGATACCTAAATCATCTTTCGAAAGATCCCTGATATGTCCGAAGCTGGATTTAATGATGAAATCTTTTCCCAGAAATCCGGATATGGTTTTCGCTTTAGCGGGCGATTCTACAATTACAAGGTTTTCTTGCATCCGTTAAGTCTTCGGTTATATTAATCCCACAAAGTAAAATAAAAGGTACGCGAACTTCCAAATTTTGACATAAATAATTGTTATTTTTGACCAAAAGAAGGGCTGCATGACAATTAACCAGAGACGTAGAATACTTTACCTGGTGGTGCTTTGGACCCTGTATAGCATCCCCTATATTGTGGTGATAATATTATTTATTCTTCTCTCCAAAGGCAGGTTAGGATATGTTCCCTCTTTTCAAGATCTTGAAAATCCGAAAAACAGCCTGGCTTCTGAAGTTTATTCGGACGATGGTGTATTATTGGGAAAATTTTTTCTTGAAAACAGGACATATGTTGAGTTCGAAGAACTTTCTGCAAATGTGGTCAATGCCCTGATAGCAACAGAAGATATCAGGTTTTACAGGCATTCGGGTATCGATGCAAAAGGGATGGGCAGGGTATTGATTAAGTCTATTTTGATGGGAAGGAGAAGCTCTGGAGGGGGCAGTACGATCACACAACAGCTGGCAAAGAATCTATACCCGAGAGATACAACATATTACAACTGGCGGGTCAGACGGCTGATACATCTTGGAATAAACAAGTTTAAGGAATGGAATACAGCGGTAAAACTTGAAAGGAATTACACCAAAAATGAAATCCTGGTTATGTACCTGAACACTGTTCCATTTGGAAGTAATTCTTTTGGTATCAAATCAGCAGCAAAAACATTTTTTAATACATCTCCCGATTCTCTTAATCTGGGGGAGGCCGCTTTACTGATAGGTGTGCTCAAGGCCCAGACAAAGTATAATCCCGTACTAAATCCGGAAAGATCACTATGGCGAAGAAACATTGTATTAAACCAGATGAGGAAATATGGCTTTATAACGGATGACCAATTTGATTCCCTGAGTGTTCTACCAATCGTTCTTGATTATAAAGTTCAGGACCATACACGGGGATTAGCCACACATTTCAGGCAGTACCTGCAGATGACAATAGGGGCACAAAAGCCGGTACGGGAAAACTATTTCATGTATAGCTTTTATCAGAGAGATAGTATTGAATGGGAGAACAATCCGTTGTACGGATGGGTAAATAAGAATTTCAAACCGGACGGATCACCATATAGTCTCTTCAGGGATGGTTTGAGAATCCATACCACCATCCATTCGAAATTACAACAATATGCTGAAGAGGCTCTGAATGAGTATTTAAGCGGATATCTTCAGGAGACATTCTATAACGAGAAGATAGGAAAGAAAAATGCACCTTTCTCGGAAGAACTGGACCAGGAACTGATTGACGGGATTATGCAGCGTTCTTTGAGAAATACCGAGCGTTACAGAAAACTCCGAAGAGTTGGCATCTCACAGGATTCTATCATGCGGGCCTTTAATACACCTGTACCCATGAAAGTATTTTCATGGGATGGGGATATTGATACCATCATGAGCCCTATAGATTCCATTATTTATTACAAATATATTTTAAGGGCGGGATTAATGTCCATGGATCCTTCTTCCGGCTTTGTCAGAGCCTATGTGGGAGGAATTGATTTCAGATATTTCAAATATGATCATGTTAAGATTGGCAAACGACAGGCAGGATCAACCTTCAAGCCTTTTTTGTATACGCTTGCCATGCAGGAAGGATATTCACCATGCTATCGCGTTCCAAACGTTTCCCAGACATTTGTTGACCGTGATTCAACATGGACTCCGAGGAGCCCGGGTGGCACAGCATTTCTGGGGAAAATGGTAACCCTTAAGTGGGGACTCGCACATTCGGTAAATAATGTCTCTGCATGGTTGATAAAACAGTTTCCGCCACAGGCAATTATTGATGATGTTGTTAAAAAAATGGGATTTAAGAGCTATATTATGCCTGTTAACTCTATTATGTTTGGAGTATCTGATGTCTCGCTGTATGAAATGGTCGGGGGATTCAATACATTTTCAAATAAGGGAGTATATATAGAACCCATATTTGTAACCAGGATTGAGGATAAGGATGGAAATGTCATTTCAACTTTTCAGCCTAATCAGAATGAAGCTATCAGTGCCCGAACAGCTTACCTTATGATGAACCTTCTTGAAGGTGTGGTAGATGGAGGTACTGCAATAAGATTACGGTATACCTATAATTTCACTGCTGAGATAGGTGGTAAGACGGGAACTACACAGAATCATTCAGATGGATGGTTCATGGGCCTTGTTCCAAAACTAACCACCGGAATATGGGTAGGAGCTGAAGACCGGTCAATCCATTTTGATGAACTGGCACTCGGGCAGGGTGCGAATATGGCATTACCAATATGGGCTCTATACATGCAGAGAGTCTATAATGATAGTACGCTGTATATTACTCAGGAGGATATCTTCGAAAAACCACCGGGATTCAATATACAAATTGATTGCCAGGTAAATGATTTCAGTACAAATTACCTGGATGATGAGTTGTGGGAGGAGGATTTTAAATAGTTTTCTTAACAATCACTTTATTGCCCTCAAGGTGAGCTTCCCATTCAGGGCTTAAAATCATCTTAGCATACCTGAAATAAAGTCTTGTTCTAATACTTGATTCCTGTTTGTCCTTATTATCCTTGAATTCCCCGGTGAATTCATAGGTGTCGGAGTGGATGTGACAGGAATGATATAGCCTGACAATTTCAATCACTGTAGCAATAATCCTGTACACCTCCCCACGGTTGGTTTCAGAATATTCATCTTCAAATTCTTCACTTAACACACTGAAATTTACAATATTCCCAAGGTAATTATCCCTTTTTTTGCCGAATCTGACCTGGTATTTTAGTCCGCTATCGGTTACAAAATAGTATGTATCTCCGGTTTGTATTTCAGGGGCTTCAATATAATATATTTTTGCTGCTGGTGTATAATCAGGTAATATCAGGTGACTTTCTGCCATAATTCACTCCAAACAGGTAATACAAAGGTAAATCATCACAAAGATTATTTATCAAACAGGCGTTTAAAAACATCTTCTACTTTTCCAACAAATTCTATACCTATTTTAAACCGCGAGAGATCGGTTATTTTACGGTTCATATATTTGGATACGAAAATTTTATTGAATCCCAGTTTTTCAGCCTCACCAATCCTTTGTTCGATACGTGATACAGGCCGGATTTCGCCAGAAAGGCCAACCTCAGCAGCAAAACAGGTTTTACTGTCGACCGGGAGGTCAAAATTGGAGGATAAGATTGAAATGATGACAGCCAGATCGATAGCAGGGTCATAGATTTTAAGTCCTCCTGCAATATTCAGAAACACATCTTTTGCAGTCAGCCTGAATCCTGCCCGTTTTTCCAGGACAGCAAGCAACATGCTGAGTCTTCTCAGATCAAATCCTGTACTTGATCTCTGTGGTGTTGCATAAACAGAACTACTTACAAGGGCCTGGACTTCAATTAAAAACGGCCTGATCCCATCGAGTGTTGAAGCAATAGCTACCCCGCTCAGCTGTTCATCCCAGTTTGAAAGAAGAATCTCGGAGGGATTTGTAACTTCTCTCAAACCGGTACTGGTCATCTCAAAAATTCCCAGGTCTGCCGTTGATCCATAACGGTTTTTAACAGATCGTATCAAACGGTAAATATGCTGATCATCTCCTTCAAATTGCAGGACAGTATCAACAATATGTTCCAGCACTTTTGGCCCGGCTATATGTCCTTCCTTGGTAATATGTCCGATCAGAACAACAGGTATGTGATGTTCTTTGGCATAGCGCAGGAGCTGGCTGGCACATTCACGTATCTGGGATACACTGCCAGGGGAGGAATCAATTATATCGGTATACAAAGTCTGAATAGAATCGATTACTATAAATTCCGGTGTGAGGTTTGAAATATGATCAAGGATGGTATCCAGATAAGTTTCAGTTAGAATATAACACTTTTCATGTAATTTCCCTATCCGTTCAGCTCTGAGTTTAATCTGTTCCGCACTTTCTTCTCCTGACACGTAAAGGCTGGTACGATCCGTCATTAACAATGTAAGTTGAAGCACAAGGGTTGATTTACCGATCCCCGGCTCTCCTCCGATCAGTATTGTTGATCCGGGTACAATCCCACCGCCAAGGATCCTGTTAAATTCATGCATGCCTGAAAGGATCCTTTTCTCTTTACTGGCAGTAATATCGGTTACTTTAAGCGGGGTACTTACCGTTTTCTTAAGGGATAATGAGCGTTTATCTTCCCTTTGAATAATTTCTTCAACATAAGTATTCCATTCATTGCAGGCCGGACAATGCCCTATCCATTTTGGAGATTTGGAACCACAATTCTGGCAAACATATTCTGAACGGGCTTTTGCCATAAGGATGTGTACTATATATTTGTTTTACCAGCCAGCAGTTTTTTGATAATAATGCTTGTTGAATATCCTTTTTCCAGGGGTATGGTACAAACCTTCCCTCCGGAGGATTTTACGATATTATATCCGACTATTTCTTCCGGCTTGTAATCTCCACCTTTCACCAGTATATCGGGTTTAATAGATTCAATGATTCTCAGCGGTGTATCTTCGCTGAAAAGTACAATATAATCAATAAATGATATTGCTGCAAGTGTTATAGCACGTGATCCCTGGTCCTGTAAAGGGCGATATTTCCCTTTTAACCTTTTCACCGAATCGTCAGTGTTTAATCCGACAATCATTATATCCCCCATATCAGATGCTTCTGCGAGATACCTAATGTGACCCTGGTGGAGAATATCAAAACAACCATTCGTAAAAACGATAGACAGTTTTTGCTGACGTATTTTCTGAATCTCCGTTGTGAGATCCGTCCACGATAGAATTTTCCCCTGAATATTTTGGTAAGTGCGCATTATATTAAAGACTTAAAATTATTGAAATATGACATGCAGTTTTCGTGTAACAGTCAGGTGCTTCTTTTATAATTTATTTTTTGTACAGCACCGGGAGCCAGCAGCACAACTCTAAAGAAATCAAATTCTCAATAGCTCCGGTATACCCAGGATGATACAATATAACCTGTACCGGGAATATCATATATTATACTTTTTTGTATCGGCGCGCTGATACGAGTATTATCATTGAGAACAGACCTAGTAAAACGGTCCAAAGTAATTGTGATCCATGAATAATTGTGGCAAATGCAAGCCCTTCTTCTTTTGATATCCCATAAAGCGTGAGTCCTACAGAAACAATCCAGTGGAAAGCGCCTATACCACCCTGTACGGGAGCTACAAATGCAAATCCTCCGATTACCAGTATAAAAAGTCCATCAATTAATTGCAGGTTAGCCGTAGAAGAAAGTGCAAAAAAGGCAATGTATGTCATCAACCAATATAGAATCCAGATGAGAAAGGAAGAAATAATAAATTGAAAATTTCTCTTCATGGTATATACAGTTTTCAATCCTGATATAATACCCTTCACGATATCTTTTGCCTTTTTCAGAAATGACCACTTTGTCAGATATGATCTGTATTTATAAACCAGAAAAAGTAATAGGACAGGCACTGCGACAAGAAGAATCCAGATAAGTGCTGATCTTTGAAAAACTGGTGCCAGGATATCTCCGAGTGGTTCAAATATCTGAGGACGGATAAATCCGCTGAAAAATTCAATTTTTGCTGTGATGAGAATAACCAGAAAGATGAAAAGGGTCAAAAGATCCACAAACCTTTCAATAATGACTGTGCCCAGGAGTTTATCAGCGGGGATTTTTTCTGTTTTTGACAGGACACCACATTTGGTTATCTCACCAATCCTGGGGAAAGCATAATTTGCTGTATAACCAATCATAACGGAATAGAAAGTGTTGACAAGGGATGGTTTATAACGTAAAGCCTCGATCAAGATATTCCACCGGTAAGCTCTCACAAAATGGCTTGCTGTAAGAAAGATAAGTGAAAAAACGATCCATATATATCTGGCATTGAGGAAGGCTGTCCATAATTTTCTCATATCAATCCCCCTGAAAGCAAAGTAAAGCAGCACAATGCCAATTGACAAAAATAAAATAAACCTGAAAGCTTTGAGAATTGTTTTTTTCAAGAAAGGACTAATTGATCAGTTTGTTTGTGACAGTGTCCGGGAATATAATCCGGGGTTCAAAAGATTTAGCTTCTTCAAAATCCATGGAAGCATAAGAAACGATAATGATAATGTCACCAACTGCAACTTTTCTGGCAGCAGGACCATTCATGCATATCACACCAGAACCCCGTTCACCTTTGATCACATATGTATCAAGTCTTTCACCATTATTGATATTAACTACCTGTACTTTTTCGCCGGCAACCAGGTTTGCCGCATCCATCAGGTCTTCATCAATGGTTATACTGCCGATATAATTCAGATCGGCTTCAGTTACAGTAACTCTGTGAATTTTCGATTTAACAACTTCAATATTCATAACCCGGCAAAGATATTAAGAAATTTTAATATTATCTATTAATCTGATTGAGCCAACTTTAACGGCTATACAAGCTCTTTTTGATCCCGGCTCATCCCAATTGTTTACGGGATTTAAACCTGTTTCCTCGACAATTTCAACATATTCGGTGCGAAGGTTGGGATCAAGATCTATTTCATTCCACAGGAACTCTTTCAATTCGTTTATTCCCATCTTGTCAGTAAGTTCTTTGATTTTGAAAAGGGCTTCTGGTATCTTTGTTGCGGAGATACGTTCAGAAGCTGTCAGCAATGGATTTCTGGAACTCATTGCAAGACCATCAGGCTCTCTTATAATGGGGCATGAAATAATCTGTACCGGAAGGTTAAGCTGACGGACAATTGCTTTAATGATGGTAAGCTGTTGAAAATCTTTTTCTCCGAAATAGGCATGATCCGGTTCAATGATACTGAACAATTTGGTTACTATCTGAGCAACACCATTGAAATGTCCCGGCCGGAATTCACCCTCCATATGTTTGTCCAGCGATCCAAAATCAAATTTTCTGATTTCTTTAGTCGGGTACATTTCTTTTTCAGGAGGCAAAAAAACAATATGACATTCATTTTTTTTAAGTAATTCCAGATCTTTTTCAGTATTTCTCGGATACATCCTGAAATCCTTTTCATCATTGAACTGAGTGGGATTAATAAATATGCTCACAACCGTTATACTATCATTTGCCATACACTGATGAATAAGAGAAAGGTGTCCATCATGCAGCGCCCCCATGGTCGGAACAAGTCCAATTGTTTTACCCTCTTCCCGGTATGAAGAGAGAATATCACGGATCTCTTTTATATACCTGACGGTTTTCATTTTAAAAATGACGGATGCAAAGATAGAGATATTTGAAAGGTAGCTGGAGAAATTTTGGAATAATTTCTATCATTCCACCAAATTGTTAATAACATGTGGATAATCTCGAAAATCTTAATAATTTTTAGTAATTTTGTGCGAATTCTTTCTGCAATATGAAGCGAGCCAGGGTCTTATTTGTTTCGCAAGAGATTACCCCTTACTTACCTGAAACAGAGATGTCAAAAATCGGACGGTACCTGCCCCAGGGTATTCAGGAAAAGGGAAGGGAAATCAGGACCTTCATGCCAAAATATGGTTGTGTAAATGAACGTCGCAATCAGCTTCATGAAGTAATCCGGTTATCCGGGATGAACCTGATCATTAATGACACAGATCATCCACTCATTATAAAGGTGGCCTCTATTCAATCGGCCAGAATGCAGGTTTATTTTATTGATAATGAAGATTATTTTCAGAGAAAATTCATTTTGACCGATGAAAACGAAAAGTATTTTGAAGATAATGATGAAAGGGCGATCTTTTTTGCAAGAGGTGTGCTGGAAACTGTTAGAAAACTAAGATGGTCACCGGACATCGTTCATTGCCACGGGTGGATGACTGCACTGGTACCATTATACCTGAAGAAAGCCTACCATGATGATCCATTATATTACAACTCAAAAGTTATCTACTCTGTATATAATGATTATTTTGAGAATACCCTCGGGAGAAACTTTGTAAAGAAACTCCTTGTTGAAGGAATCACAAAAGAAGATGTAAGTAAACTGGAGAAGCCAAATTATGAAAATCTTACACGCCTTGCACTGGATATGGCAGATGCTACAATAATTGGCAGCAGGGAGATTAATAAAAATATCATGAAATATATAAAATCCATCCAAATTCCCGTTCTTGAATATCAGGAGGAAGATTTATATATTAATGCATACTCTGATTTTTATGACCAAATACTAGCCACACGTGTTGATGAAGCCTGAGAGATCTGTAATGAAAATGTTTTCCACAAAATCAATCCCATATTTTATCTTTTTTATTTTACTGTCGTTCAGTATCATGCTGAGTTGTGAGAGAGAACCGGATCCGATTGGAAGAGACCTGATACCTGATGTGATTTCTGCATATGTTGATTCAACTGAACTGATTCATTCTATAACAGTTAAAGGCGATTCAATGATTACCAACAAAAAATCCTGGCAGTTATTAGGGCATTGTATCAATCCCATGTTCGGGGTATCAATATCTGAACTGATTACCGAAATTTCACTTGTAAATAAAGACAGTTTTAATTTCGGAACAAATCCGCAAAAAGATTCTGTTTTATTAACCATATCCTTTTCCGGTTATACCGGTGATCCAAATTCACTGATTGAGGTTTATTGTTATGAATATACTGAAGGAATCAGAGGTGATACCAATGTGTACTCAAACACAGATATAACAGGCAGATATAATCCTGTTCCTTTAGGCTCGGGCTATATCAATTTCGTTGATTCATTATTAAAAATTAGTATCACGGACGATAATTTTATCCGGAGATTTTTCGAGGCGGATGATACTATTTTTACTGCTGATGAAATTCTAACCGGATATGTCCATGGAATATATCTCCATCCCCAGAATAATTCCCCCGGAGGAGTTATATTATATATAGATTTCAGTGAGGACCCAGGACAACTATCATTTTATTACCACAATGATGAAGAAGTTTCACTGGATTATCATCTATCAATTGGCAAGAATAGTAAACGATTCAGTATTTACCACCATGATTACCAGGGATTTCCGATAGAAAACTTTATAAGTGGAGGAAATGAAACGGATAGCATAATATTTGTACAATCAATATCCGGAGCGAATGGTGTAATCCGTTTACCTGATCTGGAGAACTGGATAGATTCTCTTCCGGTTGCTATCAATCACGCAAAGCTGATTATCCAACCTGCTGATACATTGATAACAGGATTAAGTAAAAAAGAATATCCACAAAAATTGAACATGTGGCTGATTCACCCTGACGGAGGGTACAGGTATGTGTTTGATAATCTTATAAATGAAGCTACTTTTGGCGGAGGATATGATTCTAAAACAAATGCATATATTTTCAATATCACCTATCATATTCAGTCTTTCCTGGAAGGGGATATTGGCAATTTTGATTTCGTAATCACTCCGGAATATCCATCAAATGAGTTCACACAGGTTATTCTGAATGGTGCGAATCATCGGGGAAATGATAAAATGAGAATAGAAATCATTTATGCACCATTATAACAATGTGTGGAATCGTTGGTTATATTGGGAATAAAAATGCCTATTCAGTTTTGCTCAATGGCCTGAAAAGGCTGGAATACAGAGGCTATGATTCTGCGGGTATTTCTCTTTTGGATCAAAATATCAAAGTATACAAGAAAAAGGGAAAAGTCTCTGACCTTGAAGCTTTTGTTGCTGACAGAGACATAAGCGGGAAAATAGGTATCGGTCATACCCGTTGGGCTACACATGGAGAACCAAGCGATATCAATGCACACCCTCATGTGTCGATGAACGGGCATTTTGTAATTATTCACAATGGTATTATTGAGAATTATGGTGTGCTAAAAAAGAAACTGGCAGACAGGGGATATACATTTGCGAGTGAAACCGATACAGAAGTATTGGTAAATCTGATTGAATATATATATATCAGGGGAAAAGTCACTGCAGAAATTGCTGTCCGCCTGGCACTGACTAAAGTTGTGGGTGCTTATGGCATCCTGGTTATGTGTAATAATGAACCCGACAAGATTATAGCAGCCCGTAAAGGAAGTCCGCTTGTTATCGGTATTGGTTCGGATGAATATTTTCTGGCCTCTGATGCAACACCTATTGTGGAATATACCAAGAGTGTCGTTTATCTTAATAATGATGATGTGGCAATTGTCAGGAAAGATGAACTGATACTGAAGACAATTGATAATAACAAACTGGTCCCGAAAGTTCAACAACTTGATCTCGACCTGGAAGAGATCGAGAAAAGTGGATTTGATCATTTCATGCTGAAGGAAATATTCGAGCAGCCACGATCGATTCAGGATACTTTCAGGGGAAGGATAACCTCTGATTTTACAGATATTCGCCTTGGAGGATTATATAATGTAATGGACCGTCTGGTTGATGCCAGAAGAATCATCATTATCGGATGCGGAACTTCCTGGCATGCCGGACTACTTGGTGAATATATTCTGGAAGATCTTGCCAGGATACAGGTGGAGGTTGAATATGCTTCCGAATTCAGATACCGGAATCCCCTTATTAACGCGGATGATGTGATTATTGCTATTTCCCAGAGCGGTGAAACGGCTGATACACTGGCAGCAATACAAATGGCAAAAACAGCAGGATCACTTGTACTTGGTATATGTAATGTTGTAGGATCAAGTATTCCGAGGGAGACAAACGCGGGCGTATATACCCATGCCGGACCGGAAATTGGTGTTGCCTCAACCAAAGCTTTTACTGCCCAGGTCACAGTATTATCCATGATTGCTATGATACTTGGACATATGAGGGGATATCTATCAGATGAAAAATATGTAAGATTAATCACGGAATTGCACGATATACCTCAAAAAATAGAACGAATCCTCTCCTTGAATGATGAGTTTAAACAAATTGCATCTTTATATAAAAATGCAAATAATTTCCTCTATCTCGGGCGTGGATACTTTTTCCCGGTAGCCCTGGAAGGTGCACTGAAATTAAAGGAGATTTCGTATATCCATGCAGAAGGTTATCCAGCTGCTGAAATGAAACACGGACCAATCGCACTGATCGATAAAAACATGCCGGTGGTTGTTATTGCAGCCAAAGATAAATCATATGAAAAAATCGTGAACAATATACAGGAAATTAAGGCCAGAAACGGGATCGTTATTGCCGTTGTGACGGAAGGTGATAAAATAATCAGGGACCTTGCAGACCATGTACTGGAAATCCCCCATGCAGATGAAGTCCTGGCATCATTGCTTGCCGTGGTCCCACTACAACTACTCTCCTATCATATCGCTGTGATGAGGGGTTGCAATGTCGATCAGCCCCGCAACCTTGCAAAATCAGTTACGGTGGAATAAAAATTTTAAACCTTTGTGCTCCTTTGTGTTCTTTTTGGTTGAAACAAATACAAATCATTAAGCATAATCATTAAGAAATGAATTCCTTGTTTGCATATCTATGATTAGCAATTATTTGCCGGTACTAAACTTCGGAACCTGAGGAAAAACCACCGGTTAAAACTTCATATTCCACCATTTTAACATTCATTTTGATCATATCCAGTTTTTGAAGAGCCCATACCATAATCGGTCCCTCGAAATGTGTACGCTCCCAGCTTTCTTGGTAATCTTCATATTGTGTGTCAGCGACATTTAAAATTTCATCCAGGTTAAATGGGAAATCTTTTAAATTTAAGCTCTTCATATACTCTTTGTATTCTTCAATCTGATTCTTTAATAGTGTAGCTTTGTCAGTTTTTAAGAGTGCGACGGGTGCAAGTGAAGTTTTATCCTTCTCCAATAATTGCGGTGTGTTTATATCACCGGTCTCTGAAATACAGAATTCATTATTCAGACCTTCAGCATTCACAAGAGAATACCTCATTTCATCAATTAAATTGCATAGTTCTTTTGTCCTGTTTTTAAAATCTTCAACCTGTTGGACATCCAATGAGACAGCTTGTGATGAAGACAGGGTTTCATACAATTCTTCATTTCTTTCCTTTAATACACTGGTTATCTGATTGGTTGCCCGGTTGGTCAGAACGGCATAATTGATGATATTTTTGCTGACTCCTAAAGACATAAATGCATCCATCATGCCCACAAAAACCAGCAGGAATAAGATTGCAATCA
>LJUQ01000007.1:18802-61517 GCA_001304505.1 Bacteroides sp. SM23_62_1 | reverse complement strand
CACAAATAATTAAGGAGGAAAGTTATGACCAGACAATTAATTATAATTATAAGCTTGATTTTACTGACAGTGCAAGCATATTCACAACAGACCAGAATAGAAGGAAATGTTGGCGAATTAGATGAACAGGGAAAAACCATCCCATTACCTTTTGTAAATGTATATTGGAGCAGTTCAACAACAGGGACAGTCACTGATGAGAATGGAAGATTTTCTATACCGCTTCTTTCTTCGGAAAGCAATAAACTGGTTTTCAGCTATATTGGTTATAAAAGCGATACAATTCTCATAGGAAGCGAAAAAAAGGAACTGGAGGTTATTTTAAGTTCTTCAAGGGAACTGGAGGAAGTAACAGTTAGTAAGAGGCTGGGAGGTTCCTACATATCGAAGTTAAATACGATTAAAACTGAAGTTATTACAGAGCAAGGGTTTAGCAGGAATATACAGTCAGATGTTATTTGAAAATATTCCCTTTTTGCGAGGATTGGAATCAGCATTTGGATTAAACTATGTTCCCGGACCCTGGATGGAATCCATTCAGATATCGAAAGGAACAGCCTCTGTAATGAATGGATATGAATCCACAACGGGACAAATCAATATTGAATACAAAAAACCGGATAAAAGCGATCCGCTCTTCCTTAACCTTTTTGCAAACAGTACTGGAAGAGTTGAAGGCAATGCTTTATCGGCGTTTAAAACGGGTGATAATTGGAGCACCATGATTCTAACTCATGCATCAGCCATGCAGAACAGGATAGATCGCAACAGAGATGGATTTATGGATATTCCGCTCACCAGACAGATTAATGTTATGAACCGGTGGAATTTTCATGCAGAAGATAAGTTACATATACAAATCGGATTCTCAGTATTAGATGAATCCAGGAATGGAGGACAAATGGGTTACAATTTTAATCTGTCAAACAGCATGCAGGATTATTATGGGTTGAACATCAGCACCCGTCGTTACAATGCTTATGGGAAAATCGGGTTTCTGTTCCCTGAAAAACCATACCAGGGTTTTGGATTTACTACTTCTGCCACAATGTTTAATCAGCATGCCTTTTTCGGATTATCCGACTATTCCGGAAAACAATTTTCTTATAATGCAAATCTGCTTTACCAGACAATATTTAGAACGACAGATCATAAAATAAATACCGGGTTAAGCCTGATTTATGATCACTTTCAGGAAAATTATAATGATGATGAATTTGATCGTACTGAAATAGTTCCCGGGGTATTTGCTCAATATACCTATACCCTTCCGGATAAGTTAACAACTATCACTGGTTTACGAGCAGATTATCATAATATCTGGGGCCTGTTAATAACACCAAGGATACATATCCGTTATGATCCGGGCCATCATAACACAATTCGGGGATCAGCTGGGAAGGGATACAGATCTGCAAGCATATTAGCAGAAAATATTGGATTTTTGTCTACTTCAAGAACACTGGTATTTACTGAGGATTTTGAGATTGAACAGGCATGGAATTATGGCATCAATATGACCAGAGATTTTCATCTTTCCAACCAGAGGGAAATAACATTCAGTATTGATTTTTACAGAACTAATTTCATCAACCAGGTAATTGTGGATGTTGATCAGGATATCTCACAAATTTATTTCTATAATCTCAAAGGGAAATCATATTCGAACAGTTTACAGACTGAGATCAGTGCTGAACCAATTGAACGCTTCGATATTACCATGGCATTTCGCTTTAATGATGTGAAGGCTACCTATCATGGTGATTTACTTCAAACACCCTTAACATCACGTTACAAAGGACTCTTAACACTGGCTTATGCAACAAGATTTGACAAGTGGAAATTTGATATCACAGGTCAGTTAAATGGCTCTGTAAGATTACCTGATACCAGGATGAATCCTGAGGAATACCAGAAACCTGAACATTCACCTGTTTATCCTGTTATTCATGCTCAGGCAAGTAAAAGATTTAAAAATATTGAAATCTATATAGGAGGTGAAAACCTGACGGATTTTGTTCAGGATGATCCAATCATTGCAGCAGATGATCCTTTCGGGGATTATTTTGATGCTTCAATGATATGGGGGCCATTACTTGGAAGAATGTTTTATGCAGGGATAAGATTAACAATTGAATAAGTAATAATCATGAAAGCAAAAAATCTAGTTCTCATTACCGGATTTATTTTTTTAATAAACCTGAACGGGTTTACACAAACGAATAATAAGTTTGAGGAGGTGAAAATCAAAACTTCAGCTCAATGTGAAATGTGTAAAGAAAGGATTGAAGAGATCCTGGCATTTGAAAAGGGTGTTAAATCATCAGATCTCAATCTTGAAAGTAAGGTTGTGACGGTATTGTATAATCCGGCAAGGACAACTGCAGATAAAATCAGGAACGCCATTTCACACGGGGGATATGATGCAGATGGTATAAAGGCTGATCCGAAAGCATACGAAAAACTGCCGACATGTTGCAAAAAACCTGATGATCCAGAGCATTCCGGGCATTAAAATCATGTAGTGGAAAGCTATTTTTTTGCTTTTGCCTGTGCTGCGACGGCTGCTGCTTTTTTTGCAATTTCCTCTTTGTCGCCAAGGTAATAGTGGCCAATTGGTTTAAGATCCTCATCCAGCTCATATACCAGGGGTACACCGGTTGGAATATTCAGGGCTATGATAGCTTCATCTGTCATATTATCGAGGTATTTTATCAGTGCCCTCAGGCTGTTACCATGAGCTGAAATAAGAACCTTTTTCCCGGATTTGATAGTTGGTGCAATGACCTCATGCCAGTATGGAAGAAATCTGGTAACAGTATCTTTGAGCGATTCGGTTCTTGGAGTATCTTTCTCGTCAAGGTCCTGATAACGTGGCTCATGACCGGGGTACCTGGGATCTGATTTGTCAAGTTCAGGTGGCGGGATATCATAACTCCTTCTCCAGATCATAACCTGTTCTTCTCCGTGCTTCTGCGCTGTTTCAGCTTTATTGAGGCCCTGGAGAGCACCATAATGCCGTTCGTTAAGTCTCCAGGATTTTTGTTCGGGGATCCAGAGAAGATCCATCTGTTCAAGCGCAAGCCATGTGGTACGAAGTGCTCTCAGAAGAACAGAAGTAAAGACTATGTCAAAAGTGAATCCTTTTTCTTTCATAATCTTACCGGCAGCAATGGCTTCCTCTACTCCCTTTTCAGAAAGATCAACATCTGTCCAGCCTGTAAAACGGTTTTCCTTGTTCCAGACACTTTCACCATGGCGTAAAAGAACTACTTTATACATCTTGGGTGATTTTAATTGTTTAATTGGTATAGGTACGCTGAGAATTTTATAATGACCACATACATTTTTACAAATCCGTGATAACTATCCGGGATAGGATTTTGTATCAATCTGTTTATGAAATCTTCACAGTCAGTTACAAAGATAATAGATCTGCGACTTTATTTTGCTATACCGCTATATTTATAACCCAAAGATTCAATTTTTTGCTTTACCTCTTTGAGATCAAAATTATCACCGGAGAGGTGAACTTCTCCGGTTGTTATATCTGCGTTCACGCTGTTTACCCCGCCTAATCCGGCGATATTCTGTTCAACTGTTGCCTTGCAATGATTGCAGGTCATTCCTTTAACTATAATATGGAGATCTTGCATGTTAAGATTGTTTTTGAATGATTCAGCAGATTTTTTAATGAATAATGAGGCTATTTTTTTCCTATACTTTGTAATGATAGTATTCAGGATTAACAGGGAGAGGAGAATACTTGAACTAACCTGTAACCAGTAAGGAAGAAAACCGTGCTCATGGTGTTCTGAATGAAAGTATTTCAGGGGATCGGTAAACCATTCCCTGGGCAGGAGATTATTCACCAGTATTCCGAAGAATAGGGCTCCTGCAATGATTGAAACAAGATAAAGAAACAGGGTTCTTTTTCCCAGAACCCTCCCAATCACCGTTATTGTGGCCGCATTTGTTGCAGGCCCTGCCATCAGGAATACGATGGCTGCCCCAGGTGAAAGGCCTTTTAGCATTAATATTGCAGCTATTGGAATAGATCCCGTGGCACACACATACAATGGGATAGCCGCGACAAGGATCAATAACATTTCAAAATATTCATTTCCCAGGTAAGCTGTAAAGAATGAATCGGGGATAACAACATCAATAAGGGCAGCAATAATAAGCCCGATTATTAACCACTTGGCGATATCTTCAAGGAATTCAACAAAAGCATAATGCAGCATACCCAACAAAGACTTGTTTCCGTTATTTTCTTCAACGGCAGATCCATTTTTTGAAGAATCATTCATAGATCCGTTCTTCCCGAAAAGGTTCGTTAAAAAACCTCCCAGTAAACCTGTGAATAAAGCAATGATGGGCTTTATAATGGCCATTGGAAGCCCGAGCAATGAATAGGTTACCATAATACTATCCATACCTGTCTGTGGGGTAGATACCAGGAAGGAAACGGAAGAACCTTTTGAAGCCCCACTCTTATAAAATGATATACCTGTAGGAATTACACCACAGGAACATAAGGGCAAAGGGATCCCAATCAGGGCAGCATTAAGAACGGAAGCAGAATTAGGCTTTCCAAGATATTTGTATACTTTCTTTTTAGGAAACCAGACATATAAAATTCCTGCAAATAGAAATCCCAGAAGCAGATATGGAGACATCTCTTCAATAATCCTAATGAACGCCAAACCAAACTCACGGGAATATGTAAGAATAAAATCCATCATAATCAGGATAAAAAGACTCAAATGTACTAAATATGATGAATTGAAAAGATCCTGATGAAAGGTTTAACAGTTATTTATGATGGATCATATTGGTGTTATCACAGGAACCAAATTCCATCTGGAGAGTCACATGGTTGATATGGTATTTCTCTGACAGAATTTTTTCTATTTTGTGCCTGATTTTATCCGTGTTGCTTATTCTAAGGTCATCGGTTAGATCAACGTGCCCTTCAAAATGCAATTCATTTTCACTCAGGTTCCAGGCATGGATATGGTGGATATTCATAACTTCCGGGAGGAACTCAATTTCATTTTTGATGAGCTCGAGGTCAATATTACTCGGGGTGGATTGCATTAATATATTAACGGACTCTTTCAGTAATCTATAGGTCTCTTTCAAAATATATAAACTGATCAGGATTGTAATCAGGGGATCGACCCACCATACCTGCAAAAAATAAATAAGAATTCCCCCAATAATCACGGCCACAGAAGAAAGTGTATCACCGAGAAGATGAAGATAAGCTGCCCTCACATTCATGTTTCTGGAGGAGTCAGTGTGCAGGAGCAAGACAGCAACAAAGTTTACTACAAGCCCAATTCCTCCAATAAGAAACATCATAAGACCCTTGATGCTCTCAGGCTGGCGAATTCTTTCGAAAGCTTCATAAATAAGAAAAACACATATCGCAACCAGAAAGACAGAATTTAAAAATGCAACGAGGATTTCAATCCTTTTATACCCGAATGTTTTCCTTTTATCTGATTCTTTTCTACTGATCCGGTTAGCAATAAAAGCAACAAGGATGGCAACACCATCACCAAAATTATGAAGCGCATCGGATAACAAAGCAAGACTGTTGGAAAGCAGGCCACCAACAAATTCTGCTATGGTAATGGTAAAATTCAGAATCACAGCAATAAGCAGATTCCTGCCGGAGATAACATTACTGGATCGATCAGTATTGTTCTGTTGAGGAGTTTTTGAATTCAAAATAGCAATAACTAATATTTATAGGAATAATAGCAGACTGATGGCCATTATAACCATTCCGAAAATCAGTCCAAAAATAGCATAATGATGGTAACCGTACTCCCTTGCTGTCGGAAGCAGCTCATCAACAGAGATAAATACCATCACTCCGGCTACTGATCCGAAAAGGATACCTAGCATAGTGTCGCCAACAAATACATATAGGAGGGAATAACCGATCAATGCACCCAGGGGTTCAGCAAGCCCTGAAAGAAAAGACAGGATAAAAGCTTTTCTTTTCCGTCCAGTAGCATAGTAAATGGGTATAGAAATTGCAATTCCCTCGGGTATATTATGAATAGCAATTGCAACAGCAATAGGGATGGCAATCTGTGTATCTGTAATACCAGCTGTAAAAGTGGCAATCCCTTCAGGGAAATTATGGATTGCTATCGCTAATGCTATAAAAATACCCATTCTTAATAATCCATTAACCCCTTTATTTCTGTTGTTGCTTTTATTATCCGTAACAAGTTCTTCAACTCGGTGAGCTTCATGGGGATTTTCAAATGAAGGAATAAGAAAATCAATCAGTGCAATGATAAAAACACCACCGAAAAATGAAATTACAGCATACCAGTTGCCAGCAACATTTCCATAAATCCCTGTTAGAATATCTCTCGATTTTCCAAGTATTTCAGTAAAAGATACATAAATCATAACCCCTCCTGAAAATCCAAGAGCCCATGATAGAAATTTTGTATTTGTAGTCTTGGTGAATATAGCCAGTGCACTCCCTATTCCGGTTGACAAGCCGGCAAAAAGAGTTAACCCAAATGCAAACAGTACTTTTTCTTCCACTTTTATTTATTCTGACGGTCCAATTATATTAACAATATTGTAAAGTAAACGATATTCAATACAGAATCTTTGAAAATGTGTGAATGTAAGAAGTGTGAAAGTGAACGAGTGGAAAAGTGTGAAAGTAAGAATGTGAGAAAGTGTGAAAGTGAAAAGGTGTGAAAGTGAGAAAGTGTGCAATTATGATACTATGTCGTAAAATCCTAAAAACCAAGAGAATTTAACCATGTATTTATTCTTTCAGCAGTTAATTCAGGCTGGTTTCTCTCGTCCAGTACCAGGCCAACGAATTGACCATTTCTTTCGGCCCTGGAATGCTGAAACTGATAACCATCAACAGGCCATTTACCAACTGGTTTACAATTGTTTTTATGAAGCTGGTCATAAAGCAAACCGAGGCCATCTGCAAATGTATCCGGATATGATTCCTGGTCACCTACTCCGTATAACGCAACTTTCTTTCCTGTAAAATCAACACTCCTAAACCTGGGAAGAAATTGATACCAGTCCTCCTGCATTTCACCCAGTCCCCATGTAGATATCCCCAAAATTAAAATGGGATATTGACCCAGATCATCAACGCAGGATTCATAAATATCATGAATTGCAGCCATGTCAGTACCTATTTTGTCCCTTATCAACGTGGCGACTTTTTCTGTGTCACCGGTTGATGAACCAAAAAAAATCCCTATTTGTTTCAATTTGGATTAAATAAAAACAAATATAGGAAAAATTGATTAAAAGAGACAGAAAATGAGAATAAGTTAAATGATAGATAAAGTCGATTTTATCTTCAATTCTAATTGAAGATAGGAAATCGATTTATGCAGGAGTGGGTTTAGCTTTTTTTGATTTTCTATAGTAAAGGTAAAGAACGGTTATTCCAAGAAGAACGAATGGAATACTCAACCATTGTCCCATATTCAACGTCATGCCACCTTCAAAAGGTACCTGGTCTTCCTTGATAAATTCGATGAAGAATCTGATTCCGAATACCAGGATCAGGAACCATCCGAATAATGTTCCGTCTCTGAATTGAGCTTTGGTTTTAAGATAAATCCAGAATAATATTCCGAATACAAGAAAATAAGTCAGGGCTTCGTATATCTGAGTCGGATGTTTTGGTACAATTTCATGGTTACGGATAAAAACAAATCCCCAGGGGAGACTGGTTTGCACACCATAAATTTCTGAATTCATCAGGTTACCAATACGTATAAGTGCTCCGCCGAGTGCAACAACTACAACAATTCTGTCAAGGATCCAGATAAAAGGCTTTTTATGTTTTCTGACAAAGAGATACAGGGCTATCAGAATACCGATAGCAGCACCATGACTGGCAAGACCTCCCTTCCAGATCTTAAGGATTTCAATAGGATTGCTAAGATAATAGTTTGGTTCATAGAAAAGACAATGTCCGAGTCTTGCACCAATAACAGTACCCAGAGCCATATAAATAGTCAGTTTATCCAGTATCTCAACAGTTAATCCTTCTTTCTTAAAGAATTTATAAAAAATCAGATAGCCGAATAAGAATCCAGAAGCAAATAATAATCCGTACCAGCGGACAGCAAAATTACCAATCCGGAATATCTCCGGATTTACATTCCAGTTTATGGCATCAATAATCATAATAATCCTGTGTTTTAAAAGAAGCAAACTTATAAATAATTCTTAATAAATTATTCAAATTAGATCAGACATTTACTGTAAGTGGAGGATTTTTGAGGATGTTTATGAATGCCTGAATTCATTAATTCCAGAAATGTGTAAAATATTTATTCTTAACCTGCTACAGGGAATGTTTATTAATTTCTGCTGCATGTTAATATTTTTGAATCCAGCAGCATATTAGGATATAATAAACTTTAATCTTTGTAAGTTTGTAACCTTATAACAAAGCATTTTGAATAAGCGTATCTTCATCATATTGTTATCTGCTGCTTTTTTAGTATACCAGGGTTGTGCAAAAATTGGAAGTCCCACAGGGGGTATGAAAGATGAAATCCCTCCCAGGGTGGTTAAAGAAAATCCGGTTAATTATTCTGTTGAATTTGATCAGGATCGCATTGAGATAGAATTTGATGAATTTATACAGCTCATGAATATCAATCAGGAACTTATGATTTCTCCTCCGATGAAAGAAAAACCATTGGTACGCATCAGGAAAAAATCCATCCTTATTGATTTGGATGAGCAGCTCTATGATTCAACAACATATACACTCAATTTTGGTCAGGCTATTGTTGACAACAATGAAGGTAATCCGCTCGAAAACTATGAATTTGTATTTTCAACGGGGACATATATCGATTCGCTGGGTGTTTCCGGGATTATTTTGAATGCCTTTAACCTGCAACCATCCAAAGAGCCTATCTACATCATGCTCTATGATGTGGATAGTGATTCAGTTCCTTATCTTGAAATACCACTTTATGTCGGGAGGGCATCCAGTGAAGGTTCATTTTATATTCATAATATAAGACCGGACACATTTAAGGTTTTTGCATTGAAAGATATAAACTCCAATTTCCTTTATGACAATAAGGATGAAATGATTGCTTTCATGGATACAACATTTATACTTTCAGCTGAACTTATTGATAAGTTTCTTGATTCGATTCAAATAAATAATGATACGTTAACACTTGATTCCTTAAACATCACAGGAAATGATACTTTAATGGCTGATAGTCAGGACACCCTTGCTATTACCCCGAAAAGAGATTATTCTCTGTTTTTTGATTTATATTTCTTTCAGGAGGACTTTATTCCACAATATTTATCTGACTTTCAACGCACCGATCCAAGGAAAATCGAGTTCTATTTTAATCGTCCGCTTAAAGATACACTCAAAATTGAACCACTGAATTTCGCACCTGATACAAACTGGTATATTCATGAAAATTTTGTAATGGGTGATACATTGTTTTATTGGATAAAAGATTCATCCATTTATAATCTGGACAGCTTACAACTGCATTTGAATTATCTGGTTACAGATTCAGCATTTAACTATGTCCCATTTGATGATACGGTATATATGGTCTATAAACAGGAGGTTTCAAGAAGAAGAGGAATGAGAAGGGAAGATGAACAAGAGGAGTTGAAAGAGGAAATACTGGGATTATCCCTTAATGTAAGGAAAGGGGCAAGGCATGATATTTATAAAAAGATCAAAATCACGCCTGATCATCCAATATCTTTTATTGATCAGACGAAAATTCAACTGTTCTTCAGGGAGGATACAAATGAATTACCCCGTGATTTCAAAATGATCTATGATCCGCGATACCTGAGAAATTACTGTTTGGAGCATACCTGGGAGGAAGGTATGAATTATCGATTATTTATTGAACCTGGTGCTTTCACTGATATTTATGGAATGGTAAATGATACCATTGATCTGTCATTTAACATTCAATCCCTTGATCATTACAGTAAAATAATCCTTATGATGGAAGATGTACATCAACAGACCATCATTCAACTGCTGGATGATAATGAACGACTGATAGCAGAGAAAATTCAGGATCAGGATGGCAGCATTGAATTTCCTTTTCTAGAACCTGTTAAATACAAAATAAAAGTAATATTTGATGAAAACCGGAACGGTAAATGGGATACAGGCAGGTACCTCGATAAGATACAACCCGAGAAAGTTAAATATTATTCCGGGACGATTGAATTAAGGGCTAATTGGGATTTGGAGCTTACCTGGAGTCTTGAGAATAAGTAAGAATCAAATATCTTTATCATCTGTAATTCAGTTAACGTGTATCATTCTCAGATCATGAAAAACATGATTTCATATCCCTGTAATATTTAGTTTCCTTTCTTTATTTCATTCCATATTAGTCCGGCTGCACCGAGTACTGCGGCGTTTTTATCCTGCAGACCTGAAAGTAACAACTTCACCTTGTTCTGGAATATTGTAAGGAGATTTTTCTCCATATGTTTTTTAGTTGGTTTCAGTATCAATTCTCCTGCTTTTGCCAGTCCTCCAAACAAAAAAATTGCTTCCGGGCTGGAAAATGAAACTGCATTGGCAAGATTTCTGCCGAGAATTTCACCGGTAATTTCAAATGCTTTCAATGCAATTTGATCACCATTAATGGCAGCATCACTGATCATTTTAGCAGTCAGATCTTCGAAACTGATTTTTCTGAGATCACTCGGTTCTGTAAGATCGGCCAACAATTCATAGACTGTTCTTTTTATTCCACTTGCCGATGCATATGTTTCAAGACAACCTCTTTTCCCGCAACCACAAAGCCTTCCATTATCTATGGCGACAATATGTCCAAGTTCACCGGCAAACCCATCGTGACCATAAACGACATTTCCGTTTACAACAATACCACTGCCAAGACCGGTTCCAAGTGTAATTACAATAAAATCTTTCATGTTTTTAGCTCCACCATACATCATCTCACCCATGGCAGCAGCATTTGCATCATTGGTAATGGCTATAGGAATGTTGTAATGCTTTTTCATCAAATCGGCAAGGGGGACGATCCCTTTCCAGATAAGATTTGATGTGTCTTCAATGGTTCCGCTGTAATAATTACCTGCCGGGGCCCCAACACCTATTCCCATGATCTGAAGATCTTTATCCGATGTTTTAACGGATCCTTGAATGGTACTGAACAAATTTTTCAGATACGAATTGATGTCAGGATAGCCAGAGGTATGAATTGAGCCCTCAAAATAGCTGTTTCCATTAATATCTACCAACCCATATTTGGTGAATGTTCCACCAATATCTATTCCAATAACAACTTGCTGAGCCATAATACCTGGTTTGGTTATATGGGATACTGATAAAATGTGGTTTGTAAATGTAATATTTATTTATAAAACATGAGGAATTAACAGGATTTAACCATGATTTGAAGAAGGAATAATAATTTAAACAAAAAATAAAAAGCATAATAATCCAATCTGCCATCAGCTCTCTATTCATTCAAATAATCCTTACAATTCAAGGTCCATTACTTTATGATCATAACCTTTGTTAACATCTAAAAGAGTTCTAAAATATCATACCGTCTAATTTTTTTGCTTAAATTAGTTATTTTAACAAACACAATAATTACGATATGAAAAACCTGATTGTTCCAATTGATTTTTCAAAGGAATCCATTAATGGTCTTGAACTTGCAATGCTTTTTACAAAGAAACAGACAACGAATATCCAAATGGTTTATGTCCAGAAGAAAAGCTCTGATTATAATAGTCCTGGTTATTTTGAAGAGGAAAGATCATATGCCGAAAAGAAATTCAAGGAAATCTTAACAAATTTTAAACCTAGATTGGAGAATAATTCACAGCTTGATTATATCATAAAAGCCGGTAAAATTTACAGGGAAGTTGTCACCCAGGTTGAGTCATACCAGCAGGCCATGGTTGTGGCATCAACACATGGAGGCTCCGGATTCGAGGAATTTTTTATTGGGAGCAATGCATTTAAAATTATATCTGCCACAAATCGTCCTGTGATGACAATCAGGAAACCGAAGTGTCCGGATGACATAAGGAAGATTGTAATGCCTATTGACATAACTGTCGACACAAGACAAAAAGTACCTTTTACCGTAGAACTGGCCGCATTATTTGGAGCCGAGATCCATATTATTACAATCAGTTCTTCCAAGGGGAAAAAACTTCTGGATAGGCTTGCTGCTTATGGGAAGCAGGTTGAGAAATACGTTAAGGCTAAAAATGTACCATATAAATTAAAATCCCTGTATGGCGAAAATATTGTAGACCTGATCGTGGTTTATACCGATTCTATCGATGCAAATCTGATATCGGTGATGAAAGAACAACCAAAAAGTCTCAATTTCCTGGGAAATTTCACACAACAAATCCTGAACAGGGCAACAACACCTGTTTTAACCATATCTGCAAAAGAAACACATATAGCTACAGGATTCAGGACTTACGGAGGATAGTAATTACCTGTTTCTCCAGATTCTTATTAAATATTTTTCTTATTGGGATAACCGGAACGGATTAACTGGTTTACGATGATCAATGCCCCGGAAAAAATCGGTCAGGGCTGGGATCGGGAAGCCAGTGAAATATTACGCAAGATTATGCATAAAATCAGAGGTTTCCGGTAATTGCATAGTTGATGAATTTGTTAAATGGATACATTAATTTGAATCCATATATTACTTCATTCAGCAAGGTGTTGCCAAAGAGAATATCTTCCGGGATTGAATGGAGCACGGTATAATTCTTGTATTTTAACAGATTTATATTTTCAAAATCTTTGGGATACCCTGCAGGGGGATTGACCAGCTGTTCTCCCCATATTTTACCGAAGTAATCCAGAAACTTTTTGTTTTCAATAATCGATAAAAACTCCTCAATGTTTTCGTAAATCTCCCGTCGGACTTTTTTCAGGATTTCCGGCAAAGGCATATATATACCCCCTGCCAAAAAACAATCTCCTGGTTCGATGTGAAAATAATATCCCGCCAGGCCGGATTTCTTACCACCCGGGACAATATGTGCTCCCATATTGGCTTTGTAAGGGGATTTATCTTTCGAAAAACGAATGTCACGGTAAATTCTGAACATTGCTTCACGGGGATTAACCTGACCAATAGCAGGATCAAATTTCCCGATCTCAAGGGCAAGCAGCTCAATAAATCCAATAAAATCCTTTCTTGCTTCTTCATACCATGGCTTATTGTTCTGAAACCATTGACGGTTATTGTTTTTCTTAAGTACAACAAGGAAATCAAGTGTTCTTTTCTGAATCATGATGGCTTAAGTTGATTATATGAATGCTCCTAAATTAGGTTATTACATCTAAATTTTGTAAGATTTTTGGGAAATATATTTATTAAATTAGTGATTTAATACATGAAGTGAAACATGCAAAAAACCGTCATTATTGTAGCCGGTGGAAAAGGGACAAGATTGATAGGGAAAACACCAAAACAATTCCTTGAGATTGCTGAAAAACCAGTGTTGATGCATTCATTTGAATGTTTTTACCGCTATGATAATTCCATATATTTTATACTTGCCCTGCATCCAGATTATTTATCAACCTGGAAAGCTTTAATGAAGAAACATTATTTCACCATAAAACATGAAGTGGTCCACGGTGGTGGAACAAGATTTCATTCTGTTCTGAATGCGCTGGATAAAACCGTTAAAGGTGGCTGGATTGCTGTACATGATGCTGTAAGACCGTTGGTCAGCCGGGATACAATTGACCGTTGTTTTGAAGCCGCAAGAGAAAAAGGCTGTGCTGTTCCCTGTATCGGGATAAATGAATCAGTTAGGGAATTAATTCCTGAAGGAAGCAAATACGTTGACAGGCAGAAGCTTAAATTAATTCAGACACCACAGGTTTTCAGATCGGATATTATTAAAGATGCCTACAGACAGACTTATATGGAAATATTCACAGATGATGCAAGTGTTGTTGAACATGCCGGGTACAGTATTACCCTTGTAGAAGGAAACAGTGAAAATATAAAAATTACCACCCCTCAGGATGTTTTCATAGCAGAAGCACTGATGAAATCAAAAAGAAATTAGCATTTTATTTTTTTAACCCTTTACCGGTTAATAGAATATGTATGATGGTTTAATTATTCTTCGTCATTTACAGTCTGTAGTATTTCACCACCGAGTGTTGCTTCTTTATCGACTTTTTCCGGTTCGCCGATATATCCGATAAATCCTTTTGATGTCGCTGTAGCTTTTAGATATTTATTGACAGCAATTTTAGCCTTACCTGCTGAATTGGCCAACACGACTGCTTCTTCAGTATCCAGGTCATATCCGGAAAAAGTTGCACCTGTGCCTACTTTAACATCAAGAAATTTTGTTTCACCTTTAAGCGTAATGATACTTCCTTCTGTAACAGAAGCAGTTATAGTGTCCGCATGAATTATTAACCGGCATTCACCACCATTATTGATAATGAACCGAATCTTATTCACATACAGTTCTTCTTCAGACCATATAGTTGCACGACTCTTGGAATTTATTGACTGAAGGTCGGTATAATAAACCATGGCTTTTATTTCAGCATCTTTATAAATACCTGGTTTAGTTCTTAACTTTAAGGTGTTATTCTCAACCTGAGTAATGATTTTATCCGCTTCAATATTTTTCAGGGACCATTCAATACCACCTGTCTTATCAAGTATAAGTTGAACATCGATATCACTCCCGACCTCAATTTTGTTAAAGGGAGATAATTCAGTTCTTTGAGCCTGGATAGTGAGAGATATGGCAATGATAATGATTAACACGAAAATAAATCTGCATTTGTTCATGGTTAAATATTTTTAAGTTTAGGATTCAATCAAAATAATAAGAATAACTGGAAAAGATCATTAAAAAACATGGGTTCTGGCCAACCCCTCTCTGAAATTTTCCCTCCTGTCAAAATTATATGAAATAATATTACAAATTACAGATAATCCCTTTACCAGTGAATTTTCGTTCTATTAAATCTGTATACCACCGGATAATTTGATTCATTTAACTAATCCTTTTCAATTTATGAGTCTTGAGTATGATCTCATCCTTCAAAATACAAGAAATCAATACTTTTCCTTCCGAAAATATTGGTAAGATCCGGCTTAAAAAGCTGGTTAGAGAACCTGTAAAGGGTTGAAATAATGATTTCAAGGAATTAGAAAATATTTAGCTAATTTTGATATCCGTGGGATTGGGAGTCACCAGATAAAAATAAATGTCTTAATGTTCAGGCATTACCTTTTTAACGCTTATCGAAACCTTCTCAGAAATCCGCTTTATACAATTATAAATATCGCAGGATTTGCTATTGGATTATCTGCCTGCATTTTTATTTTCTTATGGGTACGGGATGAATTAAGCTATGATAAATATTTTCCGGATGCTCACAGGATATACAGGATAATTTACCGTGACATTAACTGGACTCAACCACGAACACCGCATCCATTACCCCTGACGATGGCTGCAGATTTCCCTGAAGTAGAAACAGGTGTGAGTATATCGCCAATATGGGGAGTAGGCCTTACGCGTCCTGAACATACAGTGAGATATCTTGAAAAACGATTTGAGGAAGAGGAAATCCTGGCAGCCGATTCAACGTTCTTTGATGTCTTCCCAATTCCTTTTATTGAAGGCAACCCCGATCTGGCACTCAAGACACCCTTCGGAATTGTAATTACCCGGAGTATTGCTTTAAAATATTTTGGAAACGAACCAGCTCTCGGTAAAACGCTTGAAATTGATGGAGAGGCAAACCTCACCATTACCGGAGTAACCCGTGATGTACCATACAATACTCATTTTACTTACGATTTCCTGGTTTCATATGTAACACTTAAAGCTGTTAACATGCAAGAGAATGAGGGTATGCTGAGTGATTACTACACATGGAATGATTTTGGACATTTTAATTATATTATTCTGGCAGCCGGATCTGATCCCGCCACTTTGGAAAGTAAGTTTATGCAATGGTTATCCTTATATATAGATTTCACCCCTGAGGTTATAGAAGAGATCGAAAAAAACAATGCAGAACTTATCCTGCAACCGGTTACAGATATTCACCTGCACTCGCATATGGTATGGGAGCTTGGGAATAACAGTGATATTATTTATGTATATGCGTTTTCAGCAACAGCATTATTAATTCTTGTTATAGCCATACTAAATTTCATGAACCTTTCAACTGCCAGGAGCGAAAGACGGGCAAAAGAGACTGGTGTCCGTAAAACCCTTGGAGCATTTCGCAGCCAATTAATCATCCAGTTCCTCGGGGAATCAGTTTTACTTACCCTTGCTTCGGTTTTTCTGGCTGCCATCTTGGTTGAATCCCTGATACCGATATTCTCTTCTTTTACAGGAAAAGATTTCAGTCAGGTCTTATCTAACTGGCCTCTTAATATATTATTTCTTTTACTTGTTATTGTTATTGTTGGAGTAATTTCAGGGAGTTATCCTTCTTTTTACCTTTCTTCTTTTATCCCTGCTCAGATAATAAAAGGAATAACAGGCACCCCACATTCCCAGATCAGGCTAAGGAAAACAATTGTCATCATTCAATTTGCTATTTCTGTATTCCTGATCATTGCGACCTTGGGAATTGAAGACCAGATTCGATATTTTCAGAACAGGAGTCTTGGTTTTAACAAAAGCCAGGTTATTGTCATACCGCTTAGAAGTAATGCAATACAAAATCAATTCACATCTTTTCGGGAATCTCTGCTGCAAAGTCCGGGCATTTCAAATGTTTCAAGTATATCAAATATTCCAGGAGGACAGTTTAATAATAATTCAATCTTTTGGAAAGATCCACAGCAATCAATTAATTCGTCAGAAATGTGGGTTGATGAAGAATTTTTTTCTCTATTGGAAATACCTATTGCAGAAGGCAGAGGATTTTCTGTTGAATTCTCCACAGATTCAATTGCTTCTTTTATTCTGAATGAAACGGCCTGCAAAAATCTGAATATACCGGACCCAATTGATGAGATGATCACCTGGGAGGGTGATGATCCGGGGACAATACGTGGCAAAATAATTGGGGTTGCAAAGGATTTTAATTATAAATCTCTGCATGATAAAATAGCTCCACTTATAATCCAGCAGCTTACTGAAAACTGGCAAAGAGCCTTCATTATTATCAGGGTTTCATCAGATGAATTACCCCGTACCTTGCAACATATTGAGAGAACATGGAAAAAGTTTGAACCAGACCTGGGATTTAAATATTCCTTCCTGGAGGAGGATTTTGTCGCACTGTATCAATCTGAAAGCAGGATGGGAACAGTTTTCCGGGTTTTCACCCTGCTCGGGATTATAGTTGCCTGCATTGGATTACTGGGGCTTTCGGCTTTCGCTGCCGAACAAAGGACAAAAGAAATTGGAATCCGGAAGGTTCATGGTGCTTCTAAGAGGCAGGTTTTCACTCTTCTGACAGGAGAGGTAGTCATCCAGGTAATTATTTCAAGCCTCATAGCCTGGCCTCTGGGCTGGCTACTGTTGCAGAAATGGATTCAAGATTATGCATACCATACAAATATTAAACTTATTTTCTTTATTGCAGCAACTATTGCAGGTGCACTTGTTGCCATCCTGGTTACTGCTTATCAGAGTCTCTCAGCTGCCTCTAAAAACCCGATTGATGCACTCAGGTATGAATGATTTTCTGCTGATACCTTATTACCTGTTTCGTTTTAACCTTTTCTTGTCTACTTCTTTACCAGCGGATTTCCAGCCGGCAATACCGGGTTCCAGAACATAAATATATTTAAATCCTTTTTCAGCGAGTAATTCCGCAGCTGCATGACTGCGTGTGTTAATTGCGCAATATAAAAATAACGGTGTGTCACGGTCCAATGTATCGGTAAATGAAAATAATTTTATACTTTTTTCCGCAAGTATAGCCCCGGGGATTCGTCCCACCCGATATTCCAATCTTGAACGCACATCAATTAAAAAATGATAATCGTGCAAGTGCATCTGAATATAAAATTCCTCAGGATTAACGAGATAAATGCTTGAATCGGTTATTTCCTGGCCCCGTATACCGGTAAAAATTAAAAAGGGAAACACAGTTAAAATAAACAATCTCATATTGGGAAAATGATACGTAGTGAAATCACTATCTGCCAAATTAATAATTATTGATAAAGAAAAAGAAAACTACGAAATAATTGCTTATCTCCAGTATCGATAAACAGGGTCATTTTGGATAAAGGTATAAAGACCTTTATCATGGAGTGGTTACATGATTTTATTAATCTTATTTTCCCTGCAAACTGTGCTGCCTGTGGGAATATACTGATGAGAAATGAGAGGATTATTTGTTCGGAGTGTATATATCATTTGCCAAAAACAGATTTTCATTTGATACATGATAATCCTGTTGCCCGTATTTTCTGGGGGAGAATCATGATTGAACAGGCCACTGCCTATTATTTTTTCAATAAAGGCAGCAGATTCAGGCGTCTGATCCATGAACTTAAATATCAGGGAAGACAGGATATTGGTTATGAACTTGGAAGAGCATTTGGTCATGACCTTTTAAACTCTGGTTTCAGGGATATTGATATGGTTATACCAATCCCACTTCATAGAAATAAGTTACGAAGAAGAGGGTATAATCAAAGTGAGAGCATTGCAGGAGGAATTGCAGAATCGATGGACAAACCTGTCAGCACAACCTCCGTTATACGGGTTTCCCAAACAGGTACCCAGACAAGAAAATCACGGTATGAAAGGTGGCTGAATGTTAAAGATGTTTTCCGTGTAACAGAGCCGCTCTTGCTTGCCGGGAAACACATTCTCCTGGTAGATGATGTTCTGACAACAGGAGCGACAATGGAAGCGTGCGCTGCAGTAATACAGGAAGTAAAAGGGACGAAGGTGAGTATTGCAGCGCTGGCAGTAGCGTAAAAAGTTAAAACCTGCAACCTGTAACCTGCCCCTTCATCCTGAATTCTTAACTCTGAACATAGGAATAACAATTATTTCGAAATCTGATAATAAACCGCAAATGTCAGCACATTGTTATACTGTCCTCTGTTCAGAAGATAAGTTTGTCCACTGGGATGATTTCTGATGGGAAAAACAGAATAATTATAGCGGATATTCACAGTAATTTTTTCAAGAAATTTATAGCCTATTCCTCCTATGGCACTCATGGTTAGCTTATGAAAAGGAGGAGCATCTACAGGTGATGCACCATATTCGTCTTCTTCTTCACGGTGATAAACAATGAATTCAGGGGCAAGACCGGCTTCGAAAAGGAAATTCTTCTTATAGATATAATGGACTGTTAGAGGGATATCGACATAATGTAAAACAAGCTTATAATAGATTGCATCATCAATGTTCTCAGTCTCATATGCTCCTTTCATGATGTATCTGAGTTCTAATTGACCTTCTATTGTATATGTAAACATACGCTTGATGTAACCACCTCCCAATAAACCAAGTTTATTGAATCCCCAATACCTGTCGCCATCAACCTGGCTGGCACTTAATCCGGCGACTACACCTCCATCAAAATATTGGGAGAGGGAAATGGCAGGGAATAGAACTGCAAATAGAAAAATATATCTTAATTTTTTTGTATTCACAGACCTGGACTGTTACGGGTGTGAAAATTAATTAATACTGCGTTATGCGTTTGAAAAAGCTAAATAAATAAATTATATAATAATTTGCAGAGCCGCACCGCGGCGTGGCTCTGCAAATTTCTCATTATTAATATTTTTGGTTTAATTGCACAATGCGTTCATTAATAATATTCTTCAAGGAGATTTTTTTTCAGAATGGGTACTCCAATGCTTGCTTTTTCCCTGATAAATTCCACCTGTCTGTATTGTGGTACAGGTATATCATTCGGATCAATCAGATAGATAGGAACATTAGCTGGCACGTAATCAATCAGACTTGCTGCAGGATAAACCACAAGTGATGTTCCGATAACTGCAAAAATATCCGCTTTGCTGGTAATGCTGATCGCAGCTTCCATCAGTGTAACAGGTTCTCCAAACCATACAACATGTGGCCTTAGCTGATAACCCTTTTCACATTTGTCACCAGGATTTAATTCCCAGGATTTAAGTTCATATATCAGGGAAGGATCACCAGTACTTCTTGCCTTCATGATTTCTCCGTGCAGGTGAAGCACATTTGTGCTGCCGGCACGTTCATGAAGATTATCAACATTCTGAGTAATAATCTGAACATCAAAATAATCTTCAAGTTCGGCAAGTTCAACGTGCCCCCTGTTCGGGGTAGCTTCAACCAGCTGTTTTCTACGTTCATTATAAAACCTGCAAACCAGCTCCATATCACTGGCCCATCCCTGAGGACTGGCTACTTCATGCACATCGTATTGTTCCCATAATCCACCCATCTCACGAAAGGTCTTCAGGCCGCTTTCAGCACTGATCCCTGATCCTGTTAATACGACTAACTTTTCCAATTGTATAGAAATAGGTAATACAACAAATTTAATTATTCCTGAATGACTCAGCTAATCTAACAGGTATTTTTATGAAAGATATTTAACCACAGATTGCTCGGAGAATATACAGAGATCACAGAGCACAGAAATAATTTATATTCTCCGTTTGCTCAGCTAAATCTCTGTAGCCTCTGTGGTTAAATCTTTACAATGACAACAGTATCTATATCTCATTTGTAAATAAAAATTCAACCGAAAAAAATATAGTTTTTTCTTCCGGAATTACCTAAATTAGTAAAACTACCTCAGGAATATAACTAACTCATTATCAAGGCCTATTTAGTAAAAATGATTGACAGGCAGACGATAGGAAAGATTTTTGATGCAGCAGACATTGTTGAGGTAATATCGGATTTTGTGACGCTTAAGAAAGCAGGACAGAATTACAAGGGATTCAGTCCGTGGACGAATGAAAAGACACCTTCATTTTTTGTATCACCATCGAAAGGGATATTTAAGGATTTCAGTTCCGGGAAGGGCGGGAATGTAGTAGGATTTCTGATGGAACATGAGAAATTAACTTATCCGGAGGCATTACGTTACCTGGCTAAAAAGTACCATATTGAAATTTCTGAAGAAGAACCCACTCCAGAAGAAATAGAACTGCATAATGAACGGGAAAGCCTGCTGGTAATTAATTCTTTTGCACAGAAAAACTTTTCCCAGAATCTATATGATCAGCTGGAGGGACAATCCATAGCGATAGCTTATTTCAAAGAAAGAGGATTCAGGGAAAATATCATAAAAAAATTCCAGCTTGGATATTGCCTTGAACAAAAAGATGCTTTTACCAGGGAGGCACAAAAAAAGGGTTTTAAACTTGACCTGGTAACTAAAACCGGCCTAGTTATCAGGAAGGATGACACATACTTCGACAGGTTCAATGGCCGGATCATGTTCCCTATTCATGGACTATCCGGTAATATAGTTGGATTTGGGGGAAGAACTCTACGCCGGGATGATAAAACAGCCAAATACATTAATTCTCCTGAATCAGATATTTATCAGAAGAGCAGAGTTCTTTACGGGCTCTACTTTGCCAAACAAAAAATTGTAAAAGAAGAGAAATGTTACATTGTAGAAGGATATACTGATGTTCTGGCGATGCATCAGGCAGGAATCGAAAATGTTGTAGCATCTTCAGGAACTTCACTGACAGTGGAACAGATCAGACTGATTAAAAGATTTACGCCCAATATAACAGTCATTTATGATGGAGATGAAGCCGGTATCAAAGCCTCTCTGCGAGGTATAGATCTGATACTTGAAGAGGGATTAAATGTTAAAGTAGTGCTTCTGCCTCAGGGAGAAGATCCGGATTCCTGGTCGAAGAAATGCAGCTCAAAAGAATTTCTGGATTATATTGCAAAAGAGGAGAAGGATTTCATTTCCTTTAAAGTGAAACTACTCATAGAGGAGGCTTTGAACGATCCGGTAAAAAAAGCAGAATTGATCAATGATGTGGTCCGTTCTATTTCTGTTATCCCCGATACCATAACCCGATCGGTGTATATCAAAGAGTGCAGTAAACTTCTTGATACCGAAGAACGAATATTATATTCACAGGTATACCGTCTGAGAAGAAAGCGGGCAGAGGATCGGTTTAACCAGTTTGCCCGGGAAGAACGTGTAAAATTTCAATCGACCCCCATCCCATCATTTGTTCATGAAATTTATAGTGAACCACAGGAAAAAATTCTTGTGAGGTTCCTGATGCAGTTTGGGAATGAAAGACTTTTTGAAATTCATGATGAACAATCAGGGATTGAATATATTTCGGTTGCTGAATATATCGTCAATGAAATCCTGAATGATGAACTGGAGTTTAAAAATCTTCTTTACAGAAAAATATTCGAAGAAGTACATGAATTTATCAAAAGAGGAGAAGTGATAGATATAAAATATTTTATCAATCATAATGATGAACAGATCAGTAAACTTGCTGTTGATCTGCTGAGTTCTCCATATGAATTAAGTAAATTACATAAAAGGAAAGGAGCGAATGTTGAAACAGAAGATATGCTTTTAAAGAAAAATGTACCAAAAGCAATTATTGAATACAAAAGAAAAATTCTTGAATCAGCTCAGAAGGAAAAGGAAAATGAGATACGAACAGCACAGGAACAACCTGCCCCTGAAGACCAGATCAATCATATCATGCAGCAATATATTACAATCGCTTCCCTGATCAATGCGATTTCGAAAGAAAAGGGGTGGGTAGTACTGAAATAGGGTGACTGAATATTTGACTTCTTAGTGATTAAATATTAATTTTATATTTCTTCCGGAATAGAAAATATAATGGCAAATATGCAGGTAGATTTTTCCAGATATTTGACAGAAAGATATTTAGAAACACTTTCTAAACAGGCATTCGAGGGACCCGTTATCACCATTTCAAGGGAGGTAGGATGTCCTGGGAAAAAAATTGCCTCAAAGCTTGCCTCAAGGTTAACAGAGTTAAAAAGCCCGAAGGCGAAAAAGATGGAATGGCGGTGGATAAGTAAGGAAATACTTGCAGAATCAGCCAAAGTACTGGGAGTAGATCCCACGGAAATAGGACATGTCTTCAGATATGAAAAACGCAGTTTTATGGATGAGATACTTTCATCTCATTCGAAAAAATATTATAAAAGTGACCGTAAGATCAGGAATACGATAGCAAAAGTTATTCACAATATTGCCAGTGAAGGGAATGTGATCATTGTTGGCAGGGGACGCGTTGCCATAACCAGGGATATAGAAAAGTCTTTTCATATCCATATCGAAGCACCCCTCAACTGGAGATTATTGAGAATCAGTGAAAGGTATTGCATCTCAATGGAAGAGGCAAAAAAATATGCCATAGATATTGATAAAAAGAGAGCTGAATTCCGGGATTATTTTCATGGTAAGGGAAGTGACTATTCATTTTTTGATGTTACTTTCAATTGTATGACTCTAAGTGTGGATGATATCGTAGAATCGATCATTAAAATACTTCAAATCAGAGGATTAATCTAATCTTAACTTTCCCGTTGCTGCAGGGTTGAATAAACCATCAGCCTATTTTGTTAGTAAGCCAGAATTTTTTTAATCTCTAAAATCATTAATTTTAATTCTTTGTAATATTATTCGATTGAATAACAAAGGTGTTCCATTGATAACCAGTTGAACAATGAAAATATGATTGTTGAATTGGAGCTGTATCATATCTTCATTTTAAAACATCTCGCAAAGCTTGTAAAGTAATCGCTAAGATCACAGAATGCTGGTTAACAGGCACATATACTTTGCATGGTTGTTGTTTTGTTTGCGACTATTGCATACAAAATTAGTTCTGAAACAGCCCCAGAATCAATATGATTGTATTTGATATAATTATTATTAATAAATATAACCCGGCGAAAATAAAAGAAACTAATGAAGCAAACTAAGATTTATTCATTTTCCCTATTCATAGTTTCCATTCTCATTATCTCATCATGCAACTCTGACAGGTCATCTGAGCACCTGCCGGGAATTACAATTGGAATGATGGATATTCTCGATACAATTCCTCCTGAACCAAAGGAAATCTATTATCATATGTCCCTTCCGGTTGAAATGGCGCATTTGTTTGAACAGGTTGGAGCAAATTATTTTCCGGATATTTTAAATCCTTCGACCAACCTCAGCCGGTATAATACCAATTTAAAACTGGCACTGAATCTGGGTATTTATGGAGTAGATCTCAGCTATGTAAAAATGTTTGAGAAGCAACAAAATACTGTAAATTATCTTAATGCGATTCAAAAACTTTCTGATGAACTTGGATTACCAAGAGAAATTTATACAGATGTACTGACAAACCTGGAAAATTATGTGAGTAATAAAGATTCTCTGACAAAGGTATCAACAGATATTTATAAAGCGACGGATCATTATCTCCGTAAAGCCGGGGAAGGATCGGCTGCAGCAATGGTTTTAATGGGAGGATGGGTAGAGGGGATGTATATTGCTACCCAGATTTTTGAAAGAGATCAGGGGAATATCAAGTTACTTGAAAAAATTGCTGAACAGAAGTACTCATTAAACAGTCTTATCTCTCTGATGAATAATTATCATGGAAATGAGGAAATGACTGAATATTTGCTTATGCTGAAAAATCTGCGCAGATCTTATGATAAGTTCCAGATATATTATATTGCAGATGATGTTGATGTAGATACAGTTAACAAGATAATCTCAGCAAGCAAATATTATATTGACGTTAAACCGGAACAGATACTTGAAATCAGCACCAAACTGGCCAGCCTGAGGGATAAAATTATACGATAGGAGTATAGATTTATTTTAACCACAGAGTACGCAGAGGTTTCTCAGAGAACACAGAGCTAATATTGAATTTCCAGATACTCTGTGGTACTCTGTTGATTCTCCGTGACCTTTGTGGTTAATATTCTTATCACATCTCATTTCATGAAACCAGGAGAAGGGTATATAAAATTTGTAGTTAACTGGAAGAAAACCGGGCCGGTTATTCCTGCAGAAGAATTGGTCAAAATCACTGCCTGGAGGGATATATTATACAGTCTTGGCATGATAGGGGCTGATAAGAAAAATATTGGATTTGGGAATATCAGTATGCGGAGAAAAGGAACAAATCATTTTTATATTACCGGTTCCGCGACAGGATCCCTGAGGAACCTTGATGACAGGCATTATTGCCTGGTTACCGGGTATAATCTGAACGAAAATACCATAGCCTGCACTGGTCCGATTAAAGCTTCATCAGAGTCAATGAGTCACGCAGCAGTATACAAGGAATTTCACGGCGCAGGTGCAGTCATTCATATTCATCATTCACTTTTCTGGGCAAGCCTGGCAAACAGGCTACCCACTACCGACAGGAATGTGGAATACGGGACACCGGAAATGGCAAGAGAGATTATCAGGCTGCTCGGGGAGCCCGGAACACTGGAAGGAAGAATTATTGTCATGGGGGGACATAAAGATGGGATCATCATCTTTGGAAAAGATATAGATGAGGCAGGGGCGTATACTTTGTCGTATTATAATGAGATCATATAAACTGGCACTTTGTTTGAAAAAATTAAGATTTAGCCGGGAGTAATATCCCGACATTTTAAAAGTTGAGGCTGAGGTTAAGAAGAAGAATATGGGTGCAGGGTGAATTACGGGGGTGTGTCGCAACTCCATTGTAAGGCTCCTCGCAAAGTTCGCAAAATAATCACTAAGATCGCAAAGCCCTGATTAACAACAAACTGAATGTTACGAACTTAATATAAACTTTGTATTCTTTACTTGAAGAATTAGTTGTGATACAGCCCCGCAATTATTCAATGTTAATCAGGCTCCTGAAACGACAATATCTTTAAACACCAGGCTTGGTAGTTGCCAGCTGCTGAATTTCCAGGGATCATTTGCAATCTCTGTCAGCTTATTCCAGAACAGGAGATGGTTATCTGCAATATTCATTTCAGCAACAGGTTGGATGATATTTCCATGGTCAAATAGCTGGCCGAATATTCCCAGAGAAAAATCACCCGTTGTTGAATTTGAATTTCCACCAATAATTCCTGTGATTAGTATACCACGACCAAGATCTTTCATGATTTCCTCAACTGATCTATTCCCCGGCGGGATAATCAGGTTTGAGGATCCTCCTGTTGTTGGTTCACAGTCAAGCTTACGACTGTAATACCAGTTGATGTAATATTCTCTAAGAATCCCTTCATCAATCATTGTTCTTTGTTTGCAGGGGAATCCATCGGAATCAAACAGGCGGCTTCCCAATCCCCTGATGATTAATGGATTATCGATAAGCATAAATTGTTTATTCCCGATGATCTGGTCTTTCTTGTCGAGCAGGAACGAACTTTTCTGCTGCAGGTTCTGGCCATTCATTGCAGACAACAGGCCGGACAGAATCCTGGCAGTGTTGCGGTTTTGAATAATCACCTGCAGTTTTTCCGTTTTAATTTTCTTTGATCCCAATTGTTGGTATGCATCACGGGTAACCAAATCCGCGATTTTTTCAGGATCGGGAAAATCGTCCAGCATCCTGGAACTGACATATATGAATCCCTCCGGTTTACGGTCACCTTCATCCTGGATGGTAACTGATACTTCAGCACCGAAACGTGTCCCTGATGCTTCTCCCTCAAAACCATTATTTGATAAAGTATATATTTCAGTGAAACGATCACTTATTTCAGCCTGGGCAGAGATCAGTTTGTTACCACCTTTCTCAATGCATGCTTTTTCGATATCCCTGACAAGTCCGTGTCGTTGTTCGGCAGAGAATTCCTGATAGACAGGGTCCATTATTTGCAGATCGATTTCGGATCTGCCTTCGTAATACTTTGCATCCGGGAGGTATCGGTAAGAATCTTCTTCCAGGTATCTGGTATTACCAATTGCTTTAATGATGAAGTTTCCCAGTGATTTTTTCCTTAGATCAGGAGTGTTCTGGGCTGAATATTTCCCATCTACATAAACTTCAAGGGATAATCCCTGGGTAGTTGCTTCCTTGATGATTTCAGGCTTTTCTTCCCTGTACCGGATATTTACGTCCCTGGTCGTGACAATGGACGCTTTACATTGGTTAGCACCATTCTTTTCAGTATTGTTGATTACCCATTTACACAGATTTTTCATTTCCTGGTTCATGATACACCTCCTTTCTGGCCGGTACCTCCGACTGTCATTGATTTGACAAGGCATGTAGGTAATCCGAATGAAACTTTAACACCCTGGTTTTCTTTTCCGCAAAAGCCTGCTCCTCCCTGGTACATGCTGAGATCATTGGCTGCCATTGTAATATTTTCAAGCATTTTTGGTCCATTGCCCATAATATTAATATCTTTTATTGGTGCAGTGAATTTACCATTTTCTATTCTGTATCCCTGGCTGACATAGAAAGAGAAATCACCCTGTCCGATGAATACCTCTCCATTGCTGACATCCTGGACATAAATGCCATTTTTCACCTGTTTTATGACGTCATCCGGTGTGGCCTCGCCCGGCATCATGAATGTATTCCTCATCCTGGGGAAGGGCATATATTCATAACTCTGGCGACGTCCATTGCCGGTGGGTTCAACATTATAATAACGGGCCGAAATTTTGTCATGCAGATAACCGGTCAATATACCATCTTCCACAAGGATAGTTTTTTTTCCGGGTGTACCCTCATCATCCACGTTGATTGAACCACTCAGGTTTGGAATGGTACCATCGTCAATGATTGTAACGAATGGTTCTGCAACTTTTTTTCCGATCATTGTGCTGTATACCGAGATGTTTTTTCGGTTAAAATCAGCTTCCATACCATGACCGATTGCTTCATGCAGCAGCACGCCGGTGATACCTGATCCCAGAACAACCGGCATCTCACCGGCAGGAGGCTGGATTGCATCGAACTTGATAAGTGTCCGTTGGACAGACTCATGGGATAATTTTTCAACAAGGTCCGGGTCATACCATGAAAAGTCACGATGGCCACCGAACTCCCATCCACCGCTTTCCATTTTACCTTCCTTTTCGGCAATCACCGAAGTATAGCAAAAATTACCCGGTATCAGGTCCTCTGCCTTAACGCCATCACTGGTGACAACCATGATTCTTTTCATTTCATCCTGGAATACAACTGTTACTTTACGTACAAGTTCCGATAATGCAAAACACTTTTCATTAATGTCCTGCATAATAGGGAGTTTGGATGAAACAGGGAATTCATTAAAATAAGTTGAAACAGGGTAATAATCACCAATTTCAGGAGTAATAAATTGATCCTCTGGTGGAACAGCCGATGCGTTAACAAGGGAAGCAGCTGTTCTGGCAGCCGACAGCATAGATTCTTCCGTAAGGACCTGGGTAAATCCGTAACCGACCTGGTCATCCTTAACTGTCCGGATCCCTACACCCAGGTTAATATTACCATAAGATTGGTTAACTTTGCCATCTTCAAGTACCAGAACACCGGATATTGTATGTTCAAAATACAGATCTGCAAAATTACCTCCTTTTGATAACGCTGTTTCCAGGAGTTTACGGCATAATTTTTCATGAATGCCAAACTCAGTTTCAAAGTATCCAGATTTTCCCATATTGTTTTGTGAAGATAAGCATCCGCTAAGATAAGGAGGAATAAGCAATACTCCACCAGCAGATGCGGTACGTGAAATAAATTTTCGTCGGGTTAGTGGTTTCATTGGGTTTAATTAAAATGTTGAATCTTGTTGGTATCTGTGATGGAAAAAATAATCCCCTTAATTTAGATAATTTATTTATATCAAATGCGAACATTTGACATTTATCCTGTAAAGTTGTAATATTGCATTCCGGCTTTGGACGTGAATCGTGAGTCGTGAATAAGGAAAAACTGAAATTTGAAACATGATATAAGCAATTCACATAAAAACTTCTTACTCACATCTCACCAGGAACAAGGAAACAGAAGCCAGGAACTATCACAACGGGCCCATAGCTCAGGCGGTTAGAGCATCTGACTCATAATCAGGGGGTCGCTGGTTCGAGCCCAGCTGGGCCCACACAAGACCCGGCCATTTTGGCCGGGTCTTGTGGTTCTCAGTTCTCGGTTCAAGGTTCCCGGTTGGTATGGATGATTATAATAAACCTGACAGGTTGGGTCAAACCTGTCAGGTAAAAATTCACTTTATTCATCTTTTACACACCGTACCGAATAACCCTGGTAATATCCAAAAAAATCACGGTTTATCCGGGAAGAATTGTAATCCAGTTGCCGGAACCATGCATAGCCCATACCGGTAGAGGTCCAGAACCTTGCCTCATTGCCCAGGCCAGTGAAATAGCCTCCCCCATGACGCCAACCGCCAGGTAAGGCATTGAAACCGCTTTCATTTGTTGCCCCGTTATTTGGACTTTTCCAGAGGTTGAGATCAGCATTTTTCATTTTACCACCTTCATCTGTTCCCCGCCAGTCCATGTTGTCAGCTTCTTCCTGGCTCATACCAAGAAACATTTCAAGTTGTTTCCATTCACTGTCACTCGGCATATGCCATCCATCAGGACAGATACCCCGGATACCGCTCGGATTGGTATCGCTGCCCAACGTATCATTGATAGCAGCCGTCCATGTGTACAAAGCACCGTAGACATAACCATTGACTAACACATTTTCATAATAGCAGAATGCTTTGTCATAGCGTCCAAAATGGAACCAGATGGCACTATCCTCAACATGCCGGATTGGAGATCCGTCAGGATAGTGGGTAACCTTCAGGTTATCAGCCATCCAGGTCTGATCACCAATTTGAACGGTATTGTAAATATTGCCATCGATATCGATTACTGTATTCAATAAAGGTGCGGATGTGGTAAATGATTTCTCATTACCATATTCAGTCACTGAATTGGTTATTGCATAAGCTTTAATATAATATGTTGTTCCGGGTGAAAGAGCAGAGATAGTATAACTGAAACTTCCCTTTGAATCCCTGGGTCCTAACTGGATTGAAAGATCATTGTTATCAGGGTCTTCTGATTCAGACCAGCAGAACCCATGCTGCGTGATTGTAAATTCTCCTAAATTGACAAATGTACCATTGAACCTGTAGACTCCCTGTCTGATAATTGTTATATCATCTGTAGTAATTACAAGGGTATTTTCTGGTTCAGTGCGGTCGCAAGCGTTCATTAACAATAGGAAGATAGTTATTCCAATGAGGATGATAACTGAATGCGGATTTATTATTTTATTAACACTGGTCACTCTGTTTATTAAATCATTTCTTTTAGGATAATAACCTGATTGTTTATTAAAGTTAGAATATTATTGGATTATTATCAAATTTCTTGAGCGCATACAATAGGAGTTTGTAATTTTCAATTCTACTAAGATTACTCACCGGGTACCATCAAGTCAGCCGGCGGTAATAAAACGACCAGAATATTGATTGGGTCGGGCAGGCTAGGATTTTTACCAGTCCTGAAAAAGGATATGTTTAAGTGAATATGCTTGACATTTGCTTATATAATGCATAATTTTGATTTTCTCATCTCTCATAATTATTGAACAGAAAAGCAGTGAACCAATTGGTAATGAAACCAACAATTAAAGTGTTGCCGTTCATCCTTGCTATGATTTTATTGAGTCAATGCGAAAAAGATGAACCGGGCGACCAGGTTAAAATCCGCGATCAAAACTTTTTAAGTGCACTGATACAAAGAGGTGTTGATACGAACGGGGACAGTATTATCAGTTATACCGAAGCTGAAACAATTACGTTTTTAAATGTTGGCGGAAAGGGTATTTTCGACATGACAGGGATAGAAGCATTTATCAATTTAGATACTCTTTTATGCTTTAATAACCATTTATCCACCCTGGATGTTTCTCATAATAAGGGGCTTACATTGCTGGGTTGCTGGAATAACCTGATTACTACCCTGGATGTTTCAAAAAATCCTGAATTAACAGAACTGGGTTGCAATTATAACCAGTTAACAAGCCTGGATCTTACTAATAGTCCTTCCTTAATAGAATTGGGCTGTAATTCTAACAAATTAGCCACACTGGACGTTTCTAACAATAATAGATTAAAATACCTGAATATCCTGCATAACCAGCTAAAAACGCTGGATGTTTCCAATAATGATTCTTTAATAGTATTACAATGCTCGGATAACCAGCTAGCCAGTCTGGACATTTCTAATAATACTTTATTAAAAGGATTGATGATAGAAAATATGCCTATGTTATATACGGTATGTGTCTGGACAACACCATTTCCTCCAGCCGGTGTTCTTGTTTATACATCCGGCAGTCCGAATGTAGATTTTACAATTGATTGCAGTAAATAAATTAAATATAATTATTATGGCAGGTATCTTCAAGTTCACTTTTGGCCCGTGGAATATTCATGAAGGAGCAGATCTCTTCGGCCCGACAGTAAGAAAAACCATCGCATTCTCAAAGAAGCTTGAATTCTATAAGAAGCTTGGATTTGATGGCGTTCAGTTTCATGACGATGATGCTGTTCCCGAAATGAACAACCTTTCTCCTCAACAAATCATCAGTAAGGCAAAGGAGGTTACGAAAATCCTTGAAAGCAATGGACTGGCTGCTGAGTTCGTTGCCCCGAGGCTGTGGGAAGACAGCCGCACCATTGATGGAGGATATACATCTAACGATCCCGGTTGCAGGGAATATGCTCTTGAAAGGAGTAAGCGGGCTATAGATATTGCCAATGCACTGGGTACAGATCTGCTTGTCTTGTGGTTTGCACGGGAAGGCACCTATATAAGAGAAGCAAAAGACAGCAGGATCGCAACTGAAAGAATTGTGGAGGCAATTAACCTTATGCTGGCTTATGATCCGAAAATCAGGATATGTATCGAGCCCAAACCTAATGAGCCAATGGATCACTCATTTATTCCAACCACGGGGCATGCTGTTGCATTATCATTGCTATGTAACGATCCGAACCGTGTTGGTGTAAACATTGAGAGTGCACATGCTATCCTTGCAGGCCTTGATCCTTCTGATGAAATGGGTTTTGCACTGGCATTCGGTAAATTATGGACTGTGCACCTGAATGACCAGAATGGATTGAAATTCGATCAGGATAAATCATTTGGTTCTGTTGATTTGCGAAGAGCCTTGAACCAGGTACGAATCCTTGACAAACACAATTATGGGAATAATGGTGAGTTTGTTGGTCTTGATGTAAAGGCTATGAGAACCCAGAAAGACGATGTCGCAACAAAACACCTGAGAAACAGCAGGGAGATATTCCTGAAACTCCTGGAGATATCAAGGGAAATAGATGAAAATGTGATACTTAAATGCCAGCAGGAACGGGATTATGAGGAATTGGATCTGTATATTATGAAATCATTGCTGTGGGGATAAATAGGAATATATAAGCTTTCCTGGTCTGTTAGTTGTTCAGCCCACCCATAAGCATGAACGAAAAAGGATCAATGTACAAGATACCTTCTTTTTCCGATTTTTTCTGCTTTATAAGCTCATCCCGTTAATGAATTCTCCTTTTCCGACAGATTTTGCCAGGTCATTAAGAAATCTAACCATTGTAGCTCCGTCAATAACATCATGGTCAATCAGAACAGGCATTTTTCATAATGCAAGATTAATAAATTTTGTTTTGTGAGATATTTAATCACGTATTATCCACTGGGTTATTTGAAAGAAATCCATATAAACATCTGATGTATGAGCTGAAAATCTTAAAGGTTGAAATATTATTAAATTTGTGATTTAGAACCTGCCATAAAACTGTTTATTATTTCGGCAATTTCCTGAATATATATACTGAACGGTAAAAATCATTAGATAACACTCTTTAAATGAGACAAAGCATACTCAAAGTAACTGCAGGAGGAATACTGTTATTTGCATTTGCCATCCTTTCCGGTCAGGGTTCATTCCACGATCTTGTTATGAATGCTTTCGGGCTGGATCAGGATCTTGTGAACGGAGTTCAGTATTATTACCGGTATTTTCAGACAGAGGGTCATCCTTATTTTCTGGAAGACAGGTTTAATACTGGCTCGGTTACTATAAATGGCAGAGTATTTCAGAATGTGAAGCTTAAATATGATCTTTATTCACAGCATGTAGAAATTGAGTATGAATTCCTTTCCGGTGGGAGCAACCTGATTCTCGCTGTACCGGAACATATGTCTGCATTCACTATAGGCAAATATAACTTCAGGAAACTGAAACTAACGGAAGTTCCGGAAAGGTTTTACCAGGTCATTCACAATGCCCGTTTCACATGTTTTATTTACTGGGAAAAGAAACTGGTCCCTTATAATAATAATACGGTTTATTTGTATCATTTTACCAATCCTGAAAATTTATATTACCTGGAACTGGATGGTGAGATAAAAGCTTTTAACAACCGAAGGACTTTTGTTAAACTTTTTCCTGAAGGCATTCAGAAGAGACTCATGAAACACCTTCGGCAACTGGATGTTTCGTTCAGAAGCACTAACCCGGATGAAATAATCCGAACGATAAATTCGATTGCCACCCTGTATAATACTGAAAGTCATTTATGAGAAAGATCATAATCATATCACTTTTTCAGGTTTTCTTCTCATTCTTCCGGTTGGAAGGACAGGACAGACAGGTCACATTCAGCGGTGAATTCAGGGATGCTCCATTTACAGAGTTTGTAAAAGAAGTAGAGCAGCAAACCGGGGTTATATTCTATTTCAGAGAGGAATGGGTGAGGGATATCAGGGTAACCGTTTCAGGATCCAATCTTTCCCTGCAAAACACTCTTCAAAGAGTATTATTGCCTGAAGGATTAAATTATTTTATTGACGAATGGAATCATATATATTTGACGAATCAATTATCACTGGTTATTCAATTGCCTGATTATGAGGGGAGTGCCGGGCAGGCAGAAGAGCTGGAAGGATCAGAAAAAGAGGATGTACTTACCTCTGCCGAACAGAAATACATCGATGGAAGGAAAGCCAGGATCATTGAAACTATCAGGATAGGGGATAGCAAGGAGTCAAACGGACAAAAAAGTGCAGTAGTCCATGGAAGAATGACAGATACAGAGACAGGTGAACCCCTTGTGGGAGCTACGGTGTATATCAGGGAATTAAAGAAAGGAGCTGCGACTGACCTGGATGGTCATTTCAGTCTGGTTCTCAGCCCCGGCACATATACTATTGAGTTTACTTGCATGGGTATGAAGAGCAGGCAATATTACCTTGAAGTTCTTTCAGGTGGAAGCATCTCCATTCCCATGGAAAAAAGCCTGATCCCTATCGCCGAAGTGATGGTCCAGGCCAACAGGTTCAACAACGTGAAGGGGATCCAGATGGGATTTGAGCGGCTCGATTACAAAGTATTCAAAGAGATACCACTGGTCATGGGAGAAAGGGATGTGCTGAAGATTGCCAGGATGCTTCCGGGAGTACAGAGTGTTGGGGAAGGATCAGCCGGCTTTAATGTAAGGGGAAGTGCGGCAGACCAGAATATGATCTATGTGAACAGGGTTCCGGTATACAACAGTTCACACCTTTTCGGTTTTTTTACTTCAATCAATCCTGAAATTGTAAAGGACTTCACACTGTTTAAAAGCAACATGCCAGCAAGTATGGGAGGCCGGCTGGCTTCTTTCTTTGATATAACCACCAGGCAGGGTAATTTGAACAGGCATACTGCCCGGTTTGGAATAAGTCCGATAACAGGCTATTTGGCTGTTGAAGGCCCCATCCGGAAGAATATAAGCTCATTTATCTTAAGTGCACGTTCAACATACTCCGACTGGATATTGAATCGACTGGAAGATCCTGTAATGTGGAACAGTAACGCAGGTTTTTATGATATTGCAGGTGCATTCAATTATCAGCCCGGGGATAAGACACTGATTAAAGCGTTCGGTTATTTCAGTCATGACAGGTTTAACCTTGGTAAAAGCAACAAATATGCATATTCCAACCAGGGAGCATCTGTTAATGCCAGGCACCGTTTCAACCAGAGGATCACCGGAGATTTTGCCCTGGTTTACGGGCAGTATGATTTCAGAACTGTGGATATGAACTCACCATCAGAATCTTATTCACACGCATACAGGATCAGTCACTCTGAAATGAAGTCCGACCTCAGCTGGCTCTCACTGGGTAATCATAAGTTAACTTTTGGAGGGAGCATTATCTATTACAATCTGGATCGTGGGATCATCGAACCATACGGTTTTTATTCATTCAGAACTCCTCTTGATCTGGGGAATGAGAATGGTCTGGAAACAGGTATTTATGTTGCCGATGAAATTACTCTCACTCCTCAGTTAACGGTTTACGCAGGATTGCGTTTAACAACCTTCATGTCTCTGGGACCGGACCAGGTCATGATCTATGAACAAGGAAAACCCCACAGGTATGAATATACGGTAGACACATTGAATTTCCAACCTGGAGGAATTGCAAAAACATACTTTGGTATTGAACCAAGAGTATCCATGACTTACCTGATAGGTGAAAATAATTCGGTGAAGTTCTCCTATAACCGCATGCATCAGTTCCTGTTCATGCTCAGTAATACAATAGCTATTTCACCAACCGACCAGTGGAAATTATGTGATTATCATATTAAACCACCATACCTGGACCAGATCTCACTGGGATATTACCGTGATTTCCCCGGAACAAATATCAGTTATTCACTGGAACTTTACCGCAAATGGATTTCCAACGTGGTGGAATATCGCGATGGCGCAAGTTTTATCACCAGTCCGCATATTGAGACCGAAACACTACAGGGGAAACAGAAAGCTTATGGTGTTGAGGCAATGGTCAGGAAGAACTCAGGGCATCTTAATGGATGGCTGGCATATTGCTATTCCAGATCGATTATCCGTATTGATTCTCCAATCCCTTCTGAACGTATTAACAATGGCTTATCTTATCCATCTAATTTTGACAGGCCGCATAACCTGACCCTTGTAACCAATATTAAAATGAACAGGCGGATCAGTTTTTCTTCCAACCTGGTATATACTACCGGCAGACCTGTAACCTATCCGGTTTCCATTTATTACGTGGATAATTTACAATATGTCCACTATTCATCAAGGAATAAATATTACATTCCTGATTATTTCAGGCTTGATCTCTCAGTAAATATGGAGGGCAACCTGAAAAGAAGAAAGCTATTTCACAGTTACTGGATGCTGAGTGCGTATAACATTACGGGGAGAAGAAATGCCTACTCGGTATTTTTTCAGAGTGATAACGGGGATATAAACGGGTACAAATTATCTATTTTCGGCCAGCCTATGGTTACCCTTTCATGGAATATAAAACTTGGGAATTATGCGAGTGAATAGATACCATATTCTGTTTTTGTTATTGCTGGTATGCCGTTCCTGTATTGAACCTTTCGAGCCGGCTATCGAAGAGTCTCAGGAAGTGATGGTTATTAACGGTATGATCACCGACCAGCCTGGCATACATTATGTTGAGATCTCGCGTGCCACACCGTATAACGAACCTTTCTATCATCCGGTTAGAGGATGCCTGGTTATTGTCATAGACGAGACCGGAGATATGATTCGCTACTATGAAGCAGAGTCAGGAAAATATTATGCTTATATACCGGGCTATTTCCTGGCAACAGGCAAATCTTACAGTCTTCAGGTATACACATCTGATCAAAAGGAGTATCGTTCGGATTTCGATACGCTCCTTCCCTGCCCTCCAATAGATAGCATATATTATGAGATAGAATTCAGGGAAACTTCAAATCCGGAATTACCTCTGGCAGGGATTCAATTCTACATGGATATGTCCGGATCTTCTTCCGACTCCAGGAATTTCATGTGGCAGCTTGAAGAAACATGGGAGTATTGGGCTGCCTATTTTGCTCACGAAATATGGTGGGGAGGTGCTTTCGAAAAATTCGACACCTATGATATTTTCAAATGCTGGGAGATTCATCCTATCAGGAAGATTTATACAGCAACAACAAGGCCTCTGTCTGTGAATGCTTTTAAAAAATATGCTTTCAACTTTGTTTCAAACAGGACCGATCGGCTGAGCGTGATGTACAGCCTGCTGGTAAAGCAGCAGTCACTTACCCGGAGCGCATATGAATACTGGGAAAAGATGAGGGTGCAATCTGTTGAAACGGGCGGATTATATGAAACTCAACCCTCAAGTACTATAGGTAACATTTATAATACCAATGATCCGGCTGAGATTGTACTGGGGATGTTCTATGCAACCCAGCAACGAACCAAAAGGATAATGGTAAAAAATGAATTTGATTTTCAAATACCTCATATTACATGCGAGCTGGAACCTTTTCAGGGTGGTTTTGATTTTCCATACTACCTGATATCCATCAGCCCTATGGGTAAGGGCCCTCCTTACCTCACTGCTGATCGTATATGCTTTGATTGCAGGATCAAAGGAGGAACTAATGTTAAACCTGATTACTGGTAATTACGTATTGTGCTATTAAAGAGGATAATATTGATAATCATATATATATTAGGCCATGCCTGCGGTGCGGCCTAATATTAAAATTTAAGGTTTAATAACATATCGGATCTAGATAGTACAATTCATTGGTAATAATGAAATACCTCAGAGTAATATATAATCTAAGGGTTTACATTCTGATACTTATCTTTAAGTTTCCTGCCGGAATTTGTCAGGATTCACCTTTTGATCCGGATTTCTATAATGAAGCCTACCGTATAAGGGAACATGTGGAGGTTTTAACCGATCGTTCCCTTTATATAATCAATGAACATATAAATTTCAGGGCAGATCTTTTTACAGAGGGCCTTTCTAAAGACAGAGCCTGGAGTTCAGTCCTTTATGTTGAACTGGTAACTACCGGGGGAACACCCCTGGCCCGTGCAAAATTTGTTGTTTCAGACCGGATGTGCAAGGGCAGACTGACCATTCCACCTGATTTACTGACCGGCAATTATTTCCTGAAGTGTTATACACGGTGGATGCGTAATGCTGGTCCGGGTAGCTTCAGCTACACACCACTTAAAATAATTAATCCATTTAAACCGGAAATAACTGTTCAGGCCAATGAAGAAACAACAGTCCCACCCGTTTACGGGCAGGATTATGATCCGGGATTCTTTAAATGTAATATCGAGGAATCAATCTTTGAGAGGGGAGAAGAGATCGTTTTCAGCCTTTCAGGCCTGCCAGATATAGATCTTCAGGAAATCCACCACTGCATTACCGTTGTTCCTCTCAGTGCCATTGATACAGTAAAAGGACAACTAACCTTTTCCCAATCATGGGTGGATAGGGAAGAATTCAGTGTACGATTCCTTCCTGATCTGAATGGCACATCAATTTCGGGGACAGTGGTTATGCCGGGTACAGAAGAAAATTCCATTCAACATGCCAGGATCCATTTCTCCTTGCTGGGGGATCAATCAGGCTATTTTGTAACTAAAACCGATGTTTTAGGGAAATTTGTGGTATCCATTCCTTCCCGGACAGGCACCCAGGAATTATTTGTTGTTCCGGAAGTTCCGGACAATGAAACTGTGGAAGTCAGGATCGACCAGGATTTTGATGCAGGCACCCTGCCAGTCACCACTATACCTTTTACTTTATCAGCCGAGGAACATGAAATTGCCACCCGGATGGCTTTACAAATGCAGCTTTCAGAAGCATTTGCCGAACAGGCAATCCCTGAAGAGTATATGGAGGATACAATACCGGTCCCTTTTTATGGTATATATGGGAATTCAGTTGTATTGGATGATTACATCGATCTTCCCACACTGGAAGAGGTATTTATAAACCTTATTCCCTCAGTTACTTTCGTAAAAAGAATGAATAAAACCACTCTGACGATACACAGTGGTAACAGGTTTATTGGTAATTATAAACCTCTCGTTATGGTTGACCAGATTCCTATATTCGACCTGGATGCAGTTATATCTATTGACCCGGAAAAGGTAAACAGGATTGATGTTACCAACGAGGTTTATGTAAAGGGGAACGTGACCTATGGTGGAATAGTTAATATTATTACACAGAAAGGTGATATGGGAGGAATAGAACTGCCAGCCGGTTCTTACTTCTTTGATTTCATGGCACTCCAGCCGGAAAAAAGGGTAAAGAAACAGATACCTGTTCCGGAAGATCGGATACCTGATCTACGAAACACCCTGTTATGGATACCTGATCTGGTTCCCGATGAGGGTAGTACCACTAATATAACCTTCAAAGCTCCGGACTGCCCGGGTGAATATGTGATCCTTGTCAGGGGAGTGGCCGGTCCGGGTGAAATCCTGTCAGCTACCACACGTTTTACAGTTGAATAAGGAAATTAGAATCAAATTGTTATTGGAGGATAGTTCAGGATCCCATAGTTTTAAAAACATCCACTGCTATTATTATGTCCTCAAGTGTAATGATTTTCATTGTCTGAGTTCTGTAATTACTTCTTCTATCCGTTCCAGCCCCCTGATGAGATAATTGTGTTGCAATCCGAAGCTTACACGGATAAATTTCCCCATTCCAAAATGATCTCCCGGAATGATCAGCACACTTTTCTCCCTGAGGATCTTTTCCACAAGGTCTGTAGAACTGATATCAAGATTGTACTTTATGAATGCTATGGCAGCTGCCTGTGGTGGTATACAGCTTAATACGCCCCCCTGTTTACCGATCCATTCTTCCAGCACAGGGAAACCTTTCCGGATATAATCCCTGGTCCTTTGTATGATATATGGTCGTACCCGTTGGGATAATGCAAGGGCAGCAAGCTTGTTTGACATCATTGCTGCACTGAGAGTTGTATACTCATGCCGGGCCCATATCTGATCGATCATCCTTTGCGGCCCGACTACCCAACCGGTTCTCAAGCCCGGTAATCCATAAGCCTTACTCATGCTGTTAACGGCCAGCACTTTTTCATATTTCCCGTAAAATGAAGGTGTTTCAGCATCATTAAACTGCTCTGCTCCGGTGTATACTTCGTCGGCCAGGATCCATGCTCCTGCCTTATCTGCGATCCTGATAATGGTATCGATCTCCTCTTCCTTAAGAATATATCCGGTTGGATTATTCGGATTGCAGATGGCGATCATTTTTGTTTTACCGGATACAATTTTTTCCAGGGTATCCAGGTCAGGAGCCCATCCTTTCTCCTCTTGTAATAAAAAAGTCTTCACACGAAACCCATAATTTTTCGCCACCCCCCATATCTGCATATAGTTGGGAAGCATGACAACGATCTCATCTCCCCTGTTCAGGACTGAGTGCATGGCATTAAAGTTGGCCTCTATTGCCCCAACCGTCACCAGTACATTCTCCGGTGAGGCACCCGTATACAGCCTTGCTATGTTCTCCCTTAGTTCAGGGATACCATTGGCGTGCGCATAATTGATCTCCGTTTCAAGAAGAATATCGAGACAACTATCATCAAAACCAAGCAACTCGCGAAGCTGCATTGGATGAACTCCGCTTTCGGATAAGTTATAATCTACATCCTGCTCATTTACAGACATGAACCGCTCCATTTCAAAAGGCTGGAATTGTGCCATAACTTATTAATTAATACATGTTTATTTTTAATAACTCAATTCCTGGTAATATTCAATTATTAAAAGTAAAAATTAATCAACATTCCTGGAGGTGTGTCACGAATAATTTTTCACGCAAAAAGCGCAAGGAAAATATGAAGTTCGTAAAGGTTATATGTGTGTTAATCAAGGCCTTGCGATTCCTGTCTGCGTGCTGAGGTACTGCGGCAGACAGGTTTGTGATAACTTTACCAGTCCGACTGGACAGGTGGGGGGCCCTGCGTGAAGCCTTAAATTTTAGTTGTGATACAACCCCGGGTTGAAGAACTGATTCTTCTCATATGTATTCTCCAAAAAACAATTGCCACCAGGATATATATAACTCCCAGAAAAACACCTGTTTCCGAGACCAGGTAAAAAGCCTTTCCCTTATCGAGTGTCATTTCTTTGAATATCCCCATCAGGATGACGTTATGGCTTGTATGAAGAAGCACGCCAACCCATAGATTTTTGGATTTTTCGATCAGAACGGTTCGCATAAATGAAGCACCTGTTAATACCATTGTAAATCCTGGCAGTGCGACCCATAACGGGGTACTCACTCCGTAAAATCCACCGATAATTGCCGGGAAATGCCATACAGCCCAGAAAACACCGACAATCACAGAAGTGACCGGGACAGAAAACACTTTCCTCAGTTTTGGTGTCAGAAATCCGCTCCATCCGAGTTCTTCACCGAAAACGAAAATGACAGTCATGAAGGATGCCAGAATCATTTTTGAAAAAAGGCCCGCAATAAAAGGTGCCGGGAGGTCGAAACCGATCATTTTTGCCCACCTGTAGTTACATACTTCTTCGGTTGTAAAATCTGAAAATTTGGTCAGCCATACCAATCCATATCCAAGGAGTGATACGATAACGGGCAGTAAAAAACTATACAGGAGAGGCCCGGCTTTCCCTGACCTCCATCCGAAATTTCTGATTTTATCCCTGTATATCACTGCGGTAATTAAAGCAGAAACACCCGGGGTATACATCATCAGTAAAACCGCCGGGGCACTGTCTTCAGCACCACTGAACATCCAGATGAAAATCCCGGTTGAAATAATGCTGGTAATAACCAAAAAGGTGATTACCTGTTTCATGGTTTGCTTTTTCGATTCCATTATAGTATCGTTGATTAAATAGTGGGTATGTTGTTTCTGGGCGTTTTTTAAGTAACATTGAATGATTTATTTTCCATGTTTAAAGGTTAGACACTACAAATACATCCTTTGTTACAGAAAAACTAGTAAGAAATAAATCACTTTATTATAATATTTACTCAATTTAAGGTGATGTGCGATTTAATCGAAGATTTCGATAATGATTTTTTGTAGAACCGCACACAGGATAGCTATCGGGATGGCTCTACAAAAGATTATAAATCAACTATTTAGCTCTTTCAATTGCAATATGCATTTAAAATATCTGAATAGTGGTGATTACCAAATTAAATAACAGGTGGCCTTTTTGACACTGTTGATATTTATAGTATATTGCCGGAACAAACTTCCTAAAACAAGACTTATGAAATCAATTTACTATTTATTGGTTATTCTAATTATTATAACTTCCTGCAAGCGTCCGGCAGAAAAACCTGAAATTACTTTTCCTATTAAAGAATATGTCATGGCCGGGGATGAGGCATTCAGTTATTCATTTGTTGATACACTGAAAGGAGAGAATTGGACTGAATATATCGTGAGGGTGGTGTCAGGTAACTGGCTGACCGAGGAAGATGTTGACCAGCCTGAATGGTGGCACTGGCTGAATATTATCATCCCGGATCAGGTCAGGGAGACCGAATCAATGATAATCATTGGAGGAGGATCCACACACGATACAGTTGCAGAACCAACTGAAAAATGGGTCATTGAAGCTGCCCTTAAAACCGGTTCGGTTATCTCTCACATCAGCAACATCCCATATCAACCTATTGATTTTAAGGGAGATGAGAAGGATGGAAGATATGAGGACGATCTTATTGCCTATGGATGGAGACAATTCCTGGAAAGTGGGGCAAGCGGGGAAAAACTGGAATGGCTGG